>JAPOLP010000109.1 GCA_029977045.1 Planctomycetota bacterium | reverse complement strand
GTGTCTTTCGAGTGTTTCGTGGTTGTTCCCCTGCAGCTGGTTTGTGCCTGAAGCTGCTCACGACCTCCTGGATAGCGTTCTGTAAGCTCCGCTTCGTTGATTGCTTTGCCGCTGTTTTGCTGGAGCCGGTGCGAAATGGAGTTTGTGGATCTCAGTTTGCCGTTGGAGAACGACCGGGGCTGGGCGCCGTGGTGGGCTCGGGGGCGGGTGAAGTATCAGGGGCATCGGTTCGGGGCGAAGGTGATCCGCTGGCTGTTTGGAGTGAAGCCGGCTCTGCTGCCGAACGGGCTTGGCTGGGCGAATGATGAGATTTCGTTGTCGACGCACGGCACGACGCACCTCGACGCTCCCTGGCATTACGGGCCGACGTGCGGCGGTGCTCCGGCGAAGACGATCGACCAGGTGCCGCTGGAGTGGTGTTACGGGCCGGGAGTCGTGCTCGACCTGACCGAGTTGGACCGTGACGCAGCGGCAAGCGTTGACGACTTGAAGCATGCACTGGACCGAATCGAGCATCAGTTGTCGCCGAATGAGATCGTGCTCGTGAGGACAGACAACGACCGGGGGTGGGGCTCGCGCGACTACTACGATGCCGGGCCGGGTGTCAGTGCCGACGCGACTCGCTGGCTGATCGAGCAGGGAATCCGGCTCACGGGGATCGATGCCTGGGGCTGGGATCAGCCGCTCAAGGTTCAGGCGTCAGAAGCTCGGAGAACAGGCCGCAACGATGTCTTCTGGGCAGCGCACTACGTCGGCATCGAACTCGAATACTGCCATCTCGAGCGGCTGGCGAATCTCGCCGCTCTGCCGCCGACCGGCTTTACGGTCTGTGCCTTTCCGCTCAAAGTGAAGGGCGGTTCGGCAGGGCCCGCACGAGTGGTGGCGATTGTTGAGAACAGTGAGTCAAACAGGTAGCGGAACGGCGCGAGCTGTCCGGTTGCGATGATGGAGTGACGGTTCGACCGGACGGCTTGCGCCCAATGGTTCCCGAGTTGTGCCTAATCAGCCGGCACGCGCTAGCGTCCGGTTCTGGAAAGTCCGGAGAACCGCGAGCTAGCGCTCGGCGGCTGATGACATCTCGGGGACCATTGGGCTTGCGCCCTTTCGCTAACTAAGGTCAGGAGGATCGATGAAACTTGTTACGTACTTTGATGCTGAAGGCCGACCTCGGACGGGCGTTCTTTCCTCGGACGAAACTTCGGTCATTGACCTCGTTGTTGCTGCAGAGTCGCTTGGCGATGTGGACGCGGGGCTGTTTGAGTCAATGCTGCGGATGCTCGACGACTTCGACGTTGCGAAGGTGTTTGCTTTACGGGTGAGTGAGTCCGCAGACAGCCTGCCGCCGGATACCGTGTTGCCGTTGAGTGAGTTGCGGCTGGCCGCGCCGCTGCCTCGGCCTGGATCGTTGCGTGATTGCCTGGCGTTTGAGCGGCATCTCATTGGGTGCATGAGAACCGTTGCGAGATGGAAGTCGCGACCGGTGGCGGCGCTTGATGCCGGACTCGAACGAATCTTCGGTCGCGGTTTTCTGCGGCCACCGAATGTCTGGTACCGGCAACCGATTTACTACAAGGGCAATCCGGGCAGTGTCGTCGGGCACGAGGCCGAAGTTCGCTGGCCGTCGTTTACTCAGAAGCTCGACTTTGAACTTGAGTTTGCAATCGTCATCGGACGAGGCGGCGTGAACATCCCGGCCAGCCGGGCTCGTGAGCACATCGCGGGCTTCTGCCTGTTCAACGATTTCAGTGCCCGCGACATTCAGTTCGACGAGATGGCAGGCAGGCTCGGACCGGCCAAGAGTAAGGACTTTGATACGGGGAACGCTCTGGGGCCGTGGATCGTCACGGCGGATTCGGTGCCCGAGGCATTGCAGTTGCGTGTTCGCGTCAATGGCGAGGAGTGGGGCAGTGGCTGCAGTGCCGACATGCACTTCAGCATGGAAGAGATTGTCGAATACATCTCGCGCGATGAGACGCTGTTTCCGGGTGACGTAATCGGCAGCGGAACCGTGCCTGGCTGCTGCGGCCTCGAACTCGACCGCTGGATTCAGCCGGGCGACGTCGTCGAACTGGAAGCGGACGGAATCGGCGTACTGCGGAACCGAGTGGTGGGAGTTTCCGGCTGATCTGGCAAGTCGTCAGCGCGGCGAATCCTGAGGCCTCACTCTCTGACCCTCTCGCCAGCAGGGGAGTGGGGGCTATTCTTCGGCAGTTTACGCAACTGCCGCAGGTTCAACGTCAGGAGTTCGTCTCGTGATTGCTTCGTATCCAACTCAGTGTCGCTGGTTTCTGCTTGTCGTCGCGGTGAGCCTGCTTCTGCCATCGTTGGCTCACGGGGCGGAGACTGAAGCGAAGCGACCGAACATTCTGTTTCTGCTGCTCGACAATGTAGGCAAGGACTGGTTTCGCTGTTACGGCAGTTCGGAAGACCAGACGCCGGTGATCGACGGGCTGGCTCGAACGGGGCTGAAGTTTCGGAACTTCTATGTGACGCCCGTCTGCAGCACGACTCGCGTGATGCTGCTGACGGGGCGGTATCCCTTCACCACCGGCTGGCACACGCACCACGATCCAGCGATCTACGGTGGCGGGTATTTCGACTGGAACCGCGAAGTCTGCATGGCTCGCGTGCTTAAATCCGCCGGCTACGACACCTGCATCTCGGGCAAGTGGCAGATCAACGACCTGTTTGATCCCGAGCAGAAAGACGCCATCAATCGGCACGGCTTCGACGACTACTGCCTGTTCCCGGAAGGCAAGAAGGGGCATCCGGCTCACAAGAATCGTTACTGGGATGCGTACGTCATCCGGAACGGCGAGAAGATCGACACGACGGGGAAATTTGGACCGGACGTCTTCACCGACCACTTGATCGACTTCATGAGCCGCGATCGAGACCGGCCCTTCTTTGCCTACTACTCGACAATCCTGACGCACATCCCGGTGGTCGAGACGCCGCACAACAAAGGGCAGGGCTTGGCGCCGCGCGAACTCTTCGCCGGGATGCTCAATTACATGGACCACCTCGTCGGGCGGCTGGTGAAGTCGCTGGAAAAAACCGGCCAGCGGGACAACACGATCATCTTCATCGCGGTCGACAACGGCACGGACAACGGCACCGACCAGAACGCGTTTCAGAGTCTCGGCGGGCTGATCAACGGGCGCGTTTCCGGCGAGGGGATCTATTCGTTGTCAGAACGCGGCATCAACATGCCGTTTATCGTGAACTGCCCAAAGCTGGTCCCGAATGGTCGCGAGACCGACGATCTGATCGACGCCAGTGACATTCTGCCGACGCTGGCAGCTCTCGGCGGTGCTCCGTTGCCGGATGGCGTCAGAATTGACGGTCGCTCGTTCGCGCCGCAGGTTCTGGGGCAGTCACGCACCGACGCCTGGCGACCGTGGTGCCTCACGCAGTACTACAGGACGCGAGCAATCCGCGACCAGCGGTTCAAGCTGTATTCCAGTGGGGAGTTCTACGACCTCTCAGAAGACCCGCTCGAACAGCACGATCTGGCAGGAACTCCGCGACTGACTGATGCGCTGACGGCGGCTTCGCACAAGTCACTGCAGAGTACGCTCGACTCACTGCCAGAGAACGCGAAGCTGCCGTGGGAATTCCGCAGCATCTCGGCGAGGAAGATTCGGGCAGAGGAAGAGGCGGCGAGGCAGGCCGAGCATAAGTAATCGCTTCAGATCGGGAAGACGGAATCCATACTGAGTGGGCAGCTTTAACTGCATCGCCGAATGCGGGCGTTAGTGGGGCCCTGATGTTCGTTTGAGTTCGCCATGGAGGGCAGTTGCGATGCTGCCATTTCAACTGGCTTCTTCAGCGGAGCGACATTCAATCGGGACTTCAGGATTCTTAAACGAATTGTGATATTTGGTGCTTGCAAACGGTCGCGACGAATCGCAAATTCCCGCTCCCTCCAACGAGCAGTTCCTGTGATGACGGGAGCAGTTCGCCCACCTGCATTCCTGCCTCTGATTTCTCTCCTTGTCCATTGATGATCGACGGAGCTTCGACCGATGACTGGTCGATCTGCTTCTGATGTCTTCGCGCGATCCTTGACGAAGGTCTGACGCTGGTCAGCCATCGTGAGTAATTTTAAAGGATTCCGAAACTTCTGCTGTGGTTGGCAAGTTTGTTTTGCCGTATTCGCCGCTGATTGCTGCCGCATGATTCAACGACGTGAGTTGAACTCTGAGGCTTCCTGATTTTGTCGCGTGCCAGATTTCTGCGCTAAAGGTACGCGCCCTCCAGAGCGCACCCGCCTGTTGATTGAGGAGTTCCCGTTACATGGCAATTCAACTTGAGTCAGAAGTCGCGTCCCCCAGTATTCGACGGAGCAAGAAGGGTTTTACTCTGATCGAACTGCTGGTCGTCATCGCGATCATCGCCATCCTTGTCGCACTGCTGCTGCCTGCCGTGCAGGCCGCACGTGAAGCCGCTCGCCGTTCACAGTGCAAGAACAATCTGAAGCAACTGGGTCTCGCTCTGCATAACTATCACGAAACGGCCGGGATGCTGCCGCGATACATCCTGGGGCCTCAAATCGACGGTGCCGCCGGGAACGGCTGGCGCAGCTACGGTGCTCACGCCATGCTGCTACCGTACATGGACCAGGCCACTCTGTATGACACCACGATCTCCCGGGCGATCGATGAGAATCGCCGCGCAAGCAATGACGGCGCCAACAGTGCCGATCAGGCTTACGGGCTGGATCAGGTTCGACTTTCGTCGCTGGAGTGTCCTTCCGATCCCAGCCAGACGACGATTGCACCGACAAACTACGCGTTCTCGATGGGCCCGAACATGGGCTGGAATGTGTCGCTCGACCAGCAGAATGGTGCGTTCAACCGCGACGTGTGGGTTTCGTTCCGCGACATCACTGACGGAACGGCCAATACGATTGCCATGAGCGAACAGGTCACCTACGACAGTTCGGTTTCTGGCCCGAAGGACCTGACACGCGTCCGCAATGCGTCATCGACTGGCGGCAACAACGGAGCCAAAGACTCGTGGCCGGCTGAACTGACGCAGCAGGATGTGGAAAACCTCGGGAAGGCAGTAGTGCCGCTCACAAGTATCAACGGCAACAAAGTGGGTGAACGCTGGTGGCGTGGCCAGCCGGGCCGCAACGCGTTCAGCACTCTGCTGACGCCGAACTCGACCTATCCGAACGCGACGTTCCACTGCGATGGCTGCAACTACGACGGTCGCACGATGATCGGTGCTCGCAGTATGCATCCTGGCGGAGTTCATACTCTGATGGGTGACGGCTCGACCCGCTTCATCAATGACAGCATCAACTGGACGACGTACCAGAGCCTCGGTGGCCGGGACGACGGCGGCGACATCGGCGAGTTCTAAAGACCGCCGCGTCGTGAGTTCCCATGCGGATGCAGCGTGGCCCTGATCCGGCCACGCTGCTCGACTTTGATCACCACAAAATATGTGACCAGGAATTGATATCCATGAAACGTGAAACGCTTGCTCGATTCAGCCTGTGGCTGCTGATTGCGTCCGCCAGTGTGTTCTCCATCGGGTGCGGCGACGCTGCTTCGACGACAGAAACCGGGAGCGACCAGCCAGCAGCGGTCTCGACCGGAGACCTCAAAACGCAGTTTGAATTGATCGTCGAATCCGGATATGTCGGCAGTGGCCTGCCGGCACTCCAGGGCAGCATCGAGTCGCTCAACAAGCCAGCCGTGAGCAAAGAGTTTGAGACGCTCGCAGCGGCTGACGCTGCTGGCCAGCAGGAAAAGGTCCGGGCTTCCGCCAGAAAGATTATCAGTCAGCTATAGGCCAGCTTCGACGACTGCAGCAGAATCTGAGACCGTCTTCTCAAACTACGGGAAGACGGTCTTCTGTTTTTTGACTGACTTGCCGGTCGAGGTCACCGGCAACGTGCCGCAGGCAATTGAGGGGACGAGTAGTGAGGCACCTTCGGAAACGCAGCACCTGGCTGATCGGTCTGGCGGTGCTGGCGTGTGTGGCAGCAATTCTCCCATTGGCTCGCAATTACTGTGCTGGCCAGGTAGCGGCAGCTCTGCAGTCGGTCGATCTGAGGTCAGCGGAAACCTGGCTGTCGAGGCTTCAGCGACTGGGGCGTCGTCATCCGGAAACGTTGCGGCTGGAGCTTCGTTGTCTGCGAAAGAAGTTTGCCCATCAGGAATTCCAGGCCAGGCTGGATGAGGCGCGGGAGGCTGGGCTTGCTGAGTCAGTTCTCCAGCACGAAGTCCTGCTGGCGAATGCTCAGGCGGGCGACCTCGGCGGGCTCCAGCAGCAACTGCCTGACCTGCTGCTGGCTGGGGAAGATCTCGAAGAGGTCTGCGAGGCCTTTGTTGTCGGTTGCCTGTTGTGTTACCGCCTGGACGATGCTGTGCGTGTGCTTGAGATCTGGCGTAAAGACTTTCCGGAGTCGCCTCGTCCGGTGTTCCTGCTTTCGCGACTGAGGGAGCACTCTGACGATCTTCCGGAAGCCGCCGACGGTTACCGTCAGGCATTGAAACTGAATCCTCGCTTCGGCCCTGCTGCGTTCAGTCTGGGCCGAACGCTCGAAGAGACCGGCAAGCTGGATGAGGCGCTGGCCGCGTACTCGGACAGTCGCAAATTGCTCTACCATCCCGAGCCGGCGATTGTCGCGATGGCACGGGTGCTGCGCCTGCAGGGGCGGCTTGATGAAGCACACTCGTTGCTGACGAGTCCTGACGTCAGCAGTGGAACGCGTGCGGAACGCGAACTCGCATGGCTTCTGGCCGGCGCAACACGGCAGAACGCGATCAGCGATCTCCTTGTCGAAATCGCTGAATTGCACGCGGCCCGAGGCGACAAGGCCGAGGCAGTTCAGGCCTTCCAGACTGTCCTGGCCGCCGACCCGCAGTTGTGGAAAACGCGTTACCGGCTGGCCATGCTTCTGCGAGACGTCGGGAACGATGAGGAAGCTCAGCTGGAACTTTCCCGTTTTCAGGCGGCCAGTGATGCCGTTGGGCGCTGCGACACGCTCCTGTCGCGGGTTCGGAACGATCCTGAGGATCTCGAAGCAAGATTCGAGATCGCCTGCGAATTCCTCGATCACATCTCTGAAACGCAGGGCATCGTCTGGCTTCGAACCGTGCTGGAACTCGATCCGAATCACGCCGGTGCGCTGGAGAAACTCGAGTCGCTCAACGCCGCACGCAACGATCGCCCGATGGCAGACAGTGTGTCGCGTTGAGACGCCTCAGGCGTTGTTTTGGATTTCGCGCCGCTGGCCTGACGTCAAAGGGTACTCAGACACCGGCAGGCCTGCTCCGGAGACTTCCTGCAGTCGCTGCCAGCCTGCCGTGACCAGAGCTTCCTGCTGGCGGACGTGGTCGGCGTCGAGTTCCGACTTGCTGAAGACGCCGTCGACAATGGCTGGTTCGAAATCCTCGTGCACGATGAACTGAGCCTGCACCGGGTTGCAGCGGATGTGTCGCTCGGGAGCCTGCGTCAGTTCGGATTCGGGCACGAGGCCGATGACGAATCTCAGATACAGGTCGCTGTCGACGATCTCGTCGACCGGCTGGCCGCAGACTTCGCACAGGTAGCCTTCGTCGCAGCGAGCCATCGGTCGGTCTTTCAAAAGCGGTTCAGAGTGTCGGTGCGACGGTTCGTAACCGGCGACACCGTGTCGCGAGCGGCGGATTCTACCGGTTGCCCCGGAATTCTCTGCCTGCCGGTCTGGCGATTTCCAGGATGGTGTCCGGAGTCGACCAGAACGGTTGCCTCGCACGGCAGTCCGGGGGAAACTGGCAGGCTCGGCAGTTTTCGCTGAGTTTACAGATTCACTTTCAAATCGCATTCGATCGCTGGAGTTCGCCATGTCGCGTCTGTCTCTGTTGCCCGCGCTTCTGGTTCTGTTGCTGCCGCTGTCGGTTCAGGCTGCCGATGGCGACAAGGGTGCCTGGACAGAGCCGCCGAAGGACGACGCCGACTACGTTTTGCAGGGCGAGTATCTGGGGTCGATCATCGACGAGAACTGCTGCTGCCAGCCGGTTGGCCTGCAGGTGGTCGCTTTGGGCGACGGGAAGTTTCAGGCGGTCGAGTACGTCGGCGGCCTCCCCGGCTACGGCTGGCCGATCGACGGTGAGCGGCTGAAGTTTCAGGGGACTCGCGAAGGCGACACGCTGACGCTGACCGGCGAATCGCAGCAGATCACGATCAAGAATGGCCACTCAATCATCAAGCGGGTTGGCGAGTACAACCGTGAGATCGGCAACGCGTGCTTTGTCGAGCGGGAAAGCGGCACGATGGGAGCCTGCCCGCCATGCGGAGCGATCGTTCTGTTCGACGGTTCGAACACGGACAAGCTGAAAGACGCCCAGGTTGTCGACGGCCTGCTGAAGGAAGGCTTCGAGACGAAGGACGCGTACGGCGACTTCCACCTGCATCTTGAGTTCCGTCTGCCGTACATGCCGAAGGCAACGGGCCAGGGCCGGGCGAACAGCGGCGTGTATCTGCAGAGCCGCTACGAAATTCAGATTCTCGATTCGTTCGGGCTCGACGGCGAATTCAACGAGTGCGGCTCGCTGTACCGCGAGCGGAAACCGGACCTCAACATGTGCCTGCCACCGCTGGCCTGGCAGACGTACGACATCTGGTTCCAGCAGGCTCGGTTCGACGCCGATGGCAAGAAGATCCAGGACGCTCATCTGACAGCCTGGTTGAACGGTGTTCCGGTGCAGGATGACCTCGACGTTCCGACTCCGACCGGCGGCGGCAAGCGAGTCGGCGAAAAGCCATTCCCACTGCCGACCAAGTTCCAGAACCACAATAACCCGGTTCGCTTCCGGAACATGTGGATCGTCAGCTACGACGAACCGGTCTCGGCAGACGCCAGCCAGAAGTTGGCTCAGCGATAACTCAAGGCCCAACGGGCCGGCCCGGGACGATGTCCTGGTAAACAGATCATTCAACGGGACCTTAGCCCCGGCGGGGTGGCACTAACGCATATCTGGTTAGGGTCACCCCGCTGGGGCTTTTCTCGATTTAATGCTCCATCTCCCCGGGCTGCGCCCGGGGCTGACATCGGGGCGTCCCTTTGGGGCTGAAAACAGCGACAATTCCCGGTCTGATGGTGCGTCCTGTCTTCTCGTCGCAACGCTCGTTTGACATTAGCCTGCGGACGGTCACGATCCGAAGTTCGCTGTAGGCGCTCCGGTCGGATTTCCGTCTACTTTCCCATCGGAATCCGCGCGTCTGGCGCGGATAATTGCCGAGCGGGCCAGCGATTTCTCGCTGCACCGCGTTCCCTTTGATCATCTCTGAGATTCACCCCGCGAGGTTCGCGATGAGCGGCGATAAGCGCAAACTGGCTGCCGACTGCTGGCGTCGAGGCAACGAAGCCATGCAGAAGGAAAACTGGGACTATGCCATCCAGATGTTCCACCAGTGCGTGCGGTTCGAGCCCGGAAACCTGTTGTTCCGCCAGACGCTGCGCGGCTGCGAAGAGAAGAAATACGGCGGCAACAAAACCGGTGCCAAGATGGCCGGTATGAAGCTGATGAGCGTTCGCGGCAAGATCAAGAAGTCGCAGCTCAAGAAGGACTGGGACAGTATTGATAAGGCCTGTGAGGAAGGCCTGATGGTCAATCCCTGGGATGCGCAGCTCAACGCGGATCTCGGCACGGCTCTGAAGGAGCTGGGGCACACCAACTGTGCTGCCTTTGCGTACGAGAAGGCCGTTGGGGCGGATGGCAAGAACAAGGGCTTCCTGCGGGAACTCGCCGAACTGTACGAGGGACGCGGCGACTACAAACTGGCAACCGGAATCTGGGAACGGATCACGAAGATCGATCCCATGGATGGCGACGCTCGCATGCGCGGCCAGCAGGCGGCGACGAAGCAGGTGATCGACCGCGGTGGCTATGAAGGCGCTGAAAGCTCGAAAGGCGTCATGGCTGACCACGAGGTTGCGAAACGGCTCAACATTCAGAAGGACGGGCAGGCAGACGGTCCCGGCCAGTCAGAGGAAGCCGATCTGCAGCGGGCGATTCGCAAGGAGCCGGACAACAAGGACCACTACACCAAGCTGGGTGATTTTTACCGACGAGCCGGCAAGCTCGATGAGGCTCGCGACATTTACCAGAAGGCCGTTGAGCTTTCCGGCGGTGATGTCAACATCCGCGAACAGGTCGAGGATGTCGAACTCGACATGATGCGGAAGAATCTTGAAATCGCTCAGCAGAAGGCTGGCGAGGGCGACGAAACCGCGAAGGCCAACGTCGCAGGACTCGATAAGGAACTACTGCTCCGCGAGATCGAAGTGCTGCGGTCGCGTGTCGAGCGTTACCCGAACGACATGCGAAACAAGTTCCGGCTTGGCGAGTGTTTCATGCGGACAAAGCAGTTCGGTGAAGCGATCCCGCTGTTTCAGCAGGCCAGCCAGGACAACCGCATTGAAACGAAAGCGCTGGCGAAGCTGGGCTTCTGCTTCATGCAGGAAAAGAAGTATCCGCTGGCTAAGCGACAGTTCGAAAAGGCCGCCCCGAAGCTCAACGCCAACGACCATCCGGACCTCTTCAAAGACGTCAACTACTGGCTGGGCCGCCTGTGCGAAGCCGCTGGCGACAAAGAGTCCGCAGAGAACTACTTCAGCGAAGTTCTGGCCGTCGACTACAACTACAAGGACACGCTGAAACGCCTCGAAGAACTGCAGGGCGGTTAGTGGAAGGTAGCGGAACGGCGCGAGCCGTCCGGTCGGAGACTGCGAGAAGCGCAGCGCCACTCCGGCAGCAGTTTGTTTGTAATGTCGCGTCTGGAATGCCGGAACTCGCTGCGCTCGGTCCGGCCTGTTGTGTTTGCCGCTGACGTGTTGAAGAACCGTGCGTATTGCCGAGCTGTACCAGTCTGTTCAGGGAGAAGGTGAGTACCTGGGAACGCCGTCTGTGTTTCTGCGGACGACGGGCTGCAACCTGCGCTGCTGGTTCTGCGACACACCGTTCACGTCCTGGCGTCCAGAAGGCTCGGACGTTCCGCTGCCCGAACTGCTCGACAAGCTGCTGAGCTTTGACTGCGAGCAC
>JAPOLP010000606.1 GCA_029977045.1 Planctomycetota bacterium | reverse complement strand
GGTGGCGGGCCGCCGGCCGCCGCACAGATTTGGCGCGCCGCGCCCGCCGCGCTGCCAGCCCTATGGCTGCCATATATGTAGAAAGCCACCGCCTCGCGTCCTTCCGCTCTCAACTATCAACAATCGACTATCAACTCACTCAGCCCGGCTGAGTCGCACACAATAAGGAGTAACCCACAATGGCTCTGAATCCTCTTGACGATCGCGTTGTTGTTCAGGTTGTCGATGCCGAAGAAACCACGGCTGGCGGCATCGTCCTTCCGGACGCCGCTCGCGAAAAACCGCAGCGTGGCAAAGTCGTCGCTGTCGGCCCAGGCCGTCTGCTGGAAAGCGGCGAGCGAGCTGCAGTTGCTGTCGCTGAAGGCGACGAAGTCCTGTTCGGCAAGTACGGCGGAACGGACATCGAAGTCGATGGCGTTGAAGTCAAGATTCTGCGTGAGAGCGACATTCTCGCCAAACTTGGCTAATCCTGCTCCGCAGTCATCGCCTTTCAGTGCCCGGTGGCCAGGCCACTCGGCACTCCCAACAACACCTCTCCACCCAGGAGTTTATCGTGCCCAAGCAACTGCTGTTTGACGATCGGGCTCGCCTGAAAATGCAGAAGGGCGTGAACACGCTCGCTGACGTCGTCGCCGTGACGATGGGACCAACCGGTCGCAACGTCATCATCGACAAGTCGTTCGGCAACCCGCAGGTCACCAAAGACGGCGTGACCGTCAGCAAGGAAGTCGAACTCGAAGACCCGTACGAGCACATGGGTGCCAAGCTGGTCAACGAAGTCGCTTCCAAGACCAGCGACATCGCCGGCGACGGAACGACAACCGCAACGGTTCTCGCCCGAGCGATCTACAACGAAGGTCTCCGCAGCATCACCCTCGGTGCCAACCCGATGGTCGTGCGTCGCGGAATCGAGAAGGCCGTCGATGCCGCTCTCGAGTTCCTCTACAACATGGCCAAGCCGGTCACGGACAAAGAGGAAATCAAGCAGGTCGGTGCGATCTCGGCTAACAATGACGACGAAGTCGGCCAGCTCATCGCGGACGCGATGGAAAGCGTCGGTCGCGACGGCGTCATCACTGTCGAAGAAGGCAAGACCAGCCAGACCGAACTGAAGCTGGCCGAAGGGATGCAGTTCGACAAGGGCTACATCTCGCCGTACTTCGTGACCGATCCAGGCAGCATGTCGGCAATCCTCAACGACGCCGTGATTCTGCTGCACGAAAAGAAGGTCTCGAACCTGCGTGATCTGGTTCCGCTGCTGGAACAGGTCGCTCAGTCCGGCAAGCCGCTGCTGATCGTCGCAGAAGACGTTGACGGCGAAGCTCTGACGGCCTTGGTCGTCAACAAGCTGCGAGGCGTTCTGCCGGTCTGTGCCGTCAAGGCGCCGGGCTTTGGCGATCGCCGCAAGGCAATGCTGCAGGACATGGCGATCCTGACGGGCGGCACGCTGATCTCCGAAGACCTCGGAATCAAGCTGGAAAACGTGCAGCTTGCTCACCTGGGCAAGGCGAAAAAGATCGAAGTCTCGAAAGACACCTGCACCATCATCGACGGTGCAGGCAAGCAGGACGAGATCGACAAGCGCGTCCAGCAGATTCGCAACCACATCGAAGCCACCGACAGCGACTACGATCGCGAGAAGTTCCAGGAACGGCTCGCCAAGATCACTGGCGGCGTGGCGATCATCTCCGTCGGTGCAGCCACCGAAGCTGAGATGAAGCAGACGAAGGCCCGCATGGAAGACGCTCTGCACGCGACTCGTGCTTCTGTCGAGGAAGGCATCCTTCCTGGCGGTGGCGTCGCTCTGCTGCGTTCGATCCAGGCCGCTGCTGACGCGAAGGCGAAAGGCGACGAGAAAATCGGCGTCGAAATCGTCGTTCGTGCTCTCGAAGCTCCGATCCGTCAGATCGCCAACAACTGCGGCGAAGACGGCTCGGTCATCGCTGACGAAGTCAAAGGCCTGAAGACCAACGAAGGCTACAACGCCAAGACTGGCGAGTACGTCGACATGTACAAGGCGGGGATCATCGATCCGGCCAAGGTCGTCACGAGTGCCCTGAAGCACGCGTCATCGATCGCCGGCCTGATGCTGACCACCTCGGTCTGCGTCACCCGCACCGACGAACTCGACGGCAAGGGCAAGAAGCCATCAGTCGAAGGCGCTGTGCGTTAAGCGCCAATCGCTGGAGTTGCCGGAACGGCATCCGGGCTCGACGATTGTTTTTCCACCCCGGCCGTCGCCCCGCCCCGCGAGTCGGCGGCCGGTTTTGTTTTCACAGTCAGATGCTTCGGTGCTTCGTACTCGATTCAGCCAACAGGCCGGACCGAGGAGCGAAGCGACGAAGTTCCGGCAGCACAACTCGATTAAATCTCATTCACTGCCGGAGCGGCGCTGCGCTTGATCCGGCCTACTTGATCAACCTTCCGGTGAGACCTTCACCACGAAGAGCATCAGATGGCATCGAAACGCGACTATTACGAAGTGCTCGGGGTGTCGCGGGATGCTTCGGCGGATGAGATCAAGAAGGCTTACAAGAAGCTGGCGATCAAGTACCACCCGGACCGCAACCAGGGTGACGAAGAGGCTGTCGACAAGTTCAAGGAAGCGTCTGAGGCTTACGAAGTCCTGAGCAGCGACGAGAAACGGGCTCGCTACAACCGGTTCGGCCCCGACGGCGTACGCGGTGCTGCGGGTGGTGGAGGATTCCAGGACGTCGGTGACATCTTCGACGTCTTCGGCGACCTGTTCGAGGGCTTCGGGCTCGGCGGCGGACGACGGCGACGCGGCGGTGGCCGGCGACCGACTCAGGGTGACAGCCTCAAGACGCGAGTCTCGATCGACCTGATCGACGCCGCTCGCGGCTGCACACGAACGATCGAGATTACTCGTCGCGAAAGCTGCCAGACGTGTTCGGGGTCCGGAGCAAAACCGGGAACGTCTCCAGTCGACTGCGACTACTGCGGCGGTGCTGGCCAGATCGTGCAGTCACAGGGCTTCTTCCGGATGCAGACGACGTGCCCGGCCTGCCGAGGCGAGGGCAAGGTCGTTCGCGAGAAGTGCTCGGACTGTCGAGGCGAAGGCAAGATTCCCGAATCCGTCAAGCTGGACGTCAAGATCCCGGCAGGCGTCGACACCGGGATGACACTGCGGCTGACCAGCGAAGGCGAGCCTGGCTCGAACGGCGGACCTCGCGGCGACCTGTATGTCGAGGTTCACGTTCAGGAGCACCACTTCTTCCAGCGAGAAGGCAAGCACCTGATCTGCGACGTCCCGATCTCCTACACGCAGGCCGTGCTCGGAGCGGACATCGAGATCCCCTGCCTCGAAGGCAAGACGACTCACCACATTTATCCGGGAACTCAGCCCGGAGAGCTGATCCGGATTCGCGGCGGGGGAATGCCCGACCCGCGCGGCTCACTCTCCGGCGACCTCATCCTGCGGATCATTCTCGAAGTCCCGAAGAAGATCAGTGCGGAACAGGAAGAGTTGCTCCGCGACCTCGCCGAACTCGAACACGCCCACGTCAGCCCCCATCGCAAGTCATTCTTTGAGAAAGTCAAAGACTGGTTCGTACCGCCAGAGGACTTCGACGAGACCACCTGATCGTTTAGCGCCCAGCCGCAGGCGCCGGCCACCAGAAGACTGACAACCGGTCGTCTCGCCATCGTCTGCCACTCAACTGCAAATACCTCTCAGAAGCCCCCATTGCGCACAACCCAATCAGCATTGTCACTCGTTCGCAGGCTGAGCCTGCTTACCGGGAGAGAAATCGATGAGTAACGAAACCGAACCTCAGAACGACGACAACCAGAACGCGGCAGAAGTCGACGAGCAGGCTCAGGCGATCGCAGAAGCAGCCGAAGCCCTCGCCGGGTCCGCTGGCGACGACTCGCTTGACGCCGAGTTCGGCGACGAAGTCTCGAAGGTCGCTGCCGAACGCGATCAGTACCGCGATGCCGCGCTGCGTGCCCAGGCCGAACTGGAGAATTACCGCAAACGGGTCGCTCGCGAGGCCGAAACGTCGGCTAAATTCCTGACACTGCCGCTCGTCCGAGATCTGCTGCCGGCACTCGACAACCTCGCTCGCACGGTGCAGGCGGCCGAGCAGACCGGCAACGTCAGTGACCTGATCCAGGGTCTGCAGATGATTCAGGGCCAGTTCGAGCAGGTCTTCGGCAACTACTCGGCGAAGCCGATCGAAGCTCTCGGCCAGCCGTTCGACCCAAACCTGCACGAAGCACTGCAGCAGATGCCGTCGAACGAGCACCCGCCAATGACGGTGATTCAGGAACTCGAACGCGGCTACGTCATGCACGACCGCGTCATCCGCCCCACCAAAGTCATCGTCGCGAGTGCTCCTGCCGAAGAGACGCAGGGCCGGTTCCCCCCGGCGATCCTTGAACAAACAAACGGCCG
>JAPOLP010001062.1 GCA_029977045.1 Planctomycetota bacterium | reverse complement strand
TGCGCTCGCCGTTCTGATCCGTCTGAAGGGTCGGCAGATAACAGCACGACGCAGCGTCCGTCGCCGTCTCGAAAGCAGGCCTCGACGCTTTCCGTCAGCCGTTCGTCTGTCGTTCGGCCTGCGACCAGACGGTCGACGATAATCAGCAGCTCGGTAACCGCATCGGGCAGTCCGTTAGCGATGGCGTCTTCAAGCAAACAAGTCTCGGCGTCGCGGCAGTTCGACGCCGATGAATCATCGACGCCGTGCCGAACACCGATTGCCCGCGAATAACCGGACGTCATGAGTTGCTGCAGTTGTTCCGCGACGTCGACCTCCGCGTCAAGAACGAACGGAAACGCGATCTGAAACTTCTGCCCTTCCGGCAACTCGGCAAGACGTTCGCCGACGCTGGCTGGTGTCTGAGGAACAACTTCGCATCCGCACGACGGGCAAACGACGGTGCCGTTTCGAGCCAGCAGTGCTCGCAGCAGGTCATTGACTTCCGTGACCGTCGAGACCGTTGCCTTGCGAGTCCGGCTAACCGAGTTCTGACGCAACGCGATCGCTGGCGGAATCTGTCCGATCGTTTCGGCGTCGGGCTTTTCCAGCGTTTCCAGATGCTGTCGCGCTGCCGGAGCGAACGTCTCGATGTAGCGCCGCTGGCCTTCGGCATACAGCGTGTCAAAGGCCAGCGAACTCTTGCCGGATCCGCTGACGCCCGTGATGACCGTCAGCTTACCCAGGGGGATGTCGACGTCGATGCCATTCAGGTTGTGAACCCGCACACCGCGCAGCGGGATGACATCGCACTCAGCATGCGTCGCTGGCTGTTTTCCGGTCACGCCGACACTCAATGCTGGCTACTGATCGCCGTCGAGAACGAGCAGTTCGACTTTGCGGAAATCGCAAGGATGACTTTCCGACTGCAACGAGATCGTTCCGCTCTTGAGCAGAATGCCAGGCTTGTCGGCAAATGCTTTCGCGTTCTTGTCACCCTCGTCGAGTTGCGGCGCCGTGTATTCGAGTACGGTCTCGCCGTCGATCTTGTGACGGATGACCTTGTCACCACGAACTTCGACCTCAGCGGTAACCCACTGCTCACCGTGGTAGGTCTTCGAGCTGGAATTGGTGCAGTGCCGTTTGACGAGCTTGCCGTCCATCACAACATGCGTGCCTGGAGTGCAAAGATTGCTGGTCGTCCGGTTGTCCTTGCCATTACCACCCAGCAACTGGACTTCGATGGACACAGGGAAGTCCTGGTCCTTCGTCATCGACTCCGGCGTCTGGCCGTGCACCATGATGCCGCTGTTTCGCGTTGCCCAGCCTGGACCGCCGGGGCACTGATCGCCGACAAAGCGGTATTCGACGCGGATGATGTAGTGCGAGAACGAATCCTTATAAAAGAGGTGACCGAATCGCTCGCCGAATTCGTCGTAGCCGCCGCCGTCGTACCGAACCTTGATCAGCCCGTCTTCGACGCGGAAGGTGTTTCCGTAGTTCTCTCCGCAGTCCGAGTAGCGAATCTTAGGCTTCAAACCTTCGAGGTTCTTCCCGTTAAAGAGCTGAATCCACTTGCCTGTGTCAGCATCGGCGGCAAACGTCGTCGAGTTCAGGGCGGCGGTCAGAATCAGCAGTGGCAGCAGCATTCGCATGGCAACGACTCATCGTTTCGGGTTGAGTTGCAAAAGGCGGTACTGCGGACTTTATTCCGATCTCCGGTGACGAACCAGTTTCGGAAAGCCACACGGCGAAATCCGGAAAGGAGAGCCCCCGTCGAGAGCACGACTCGAGCGAGCGCTGACTTCGGAAAACGTTCCTGACCGATCACTCCGAAGCTCCCGTCAGTACGACACAACTCCTGCCCATAAGAGATTCTTCAATGACGTATTCGCTGCTCTACCTGGCCGCACTGCTGGCCGCCGAGCCTGAACTGACCGTCAAGCCGGCGGTCGAGCTGACTTATCAAACTGAGCCGGGACGGTTCTACCAGCTCCAGTCCAGACGGGACGGCGAGTGGCAGGATGTCGGCTACGCCGTGCCGGGAACAGGCCTGGCGGCCAGTGGTCGCTACCCGGCTGGTGAATATCGCGTGACAACGCCTTCCCAGCAGTGGGTACAGGTCTGGAGCGACGAGTTCGACGGTCCGGACCTCGACTACTCGAAGTGGGAAAAAGAAGAGAACAACTACGGTGGCGGGAACTTCGAGCGGCAGGCTTACCGCACAGACTCGAAGTACTGCGTCGTCAAAGACGGCCTGTTGAACATCAACGTTTACCGCGACGCTCACACAACCAGCGACGGCAAAACGCAGCCGTACTCGTCAGCCCGCATCCGCAGCCAGAAACGCGGCGAGTGGCAGTTCGGCCGATTTGAGATCCGCGCGAAGATGCCGCAGGGCGAAGGCAGCTGGCCGGCAGTCTGGATGCTGCCGACTGAATCGAAATACGGCGGCTGGGCTGCCGGCGGCGAAATCGACATCAT
>JAPOLP010000411.1 GCA_029977045.1 Planctomycetota bacterium | reverse complement strand
ATTGTGTTTTCCGATCTGGCAGTTGTGAGCCACCATGACCAGGTTGTCGATCTTCGTGCCCTCGCCAACGACGGTCTCGTCAATCGCTGCGCGGTCGACGGTTGCGTTGGCTCCGATCTCGACATCGTTTTCGATCCGCACAGTGCCGAGCTGCGGGACCTTCTCGAACCTGCCGCCTCGGAAGCGGTAGCCGAAACCGTCTGCCCCGATGACCGCTCCCGCGTGCAGGATGACCCGATTTCCGATTTCGACGTCCGAGTAAAGCACGACTCGCGGGTGCAGCGTGACGCCGTCGCCGATCCGGCAGCCGGCTCCGATCACCACGCCGGGATGAATGTCGCAGTTCTCGCCGATGACAACGTCTTCACCGATTACCGCCGTCGGATAGACGTTCGTGCCGGCACCGATCGTTGCCGAGCCCGCGATGATCGCCGCGGGTGAGCAACCGAAGTCGGCACGCGGGCGTCGAGGACGATTGTCGGCCAGCAGCGTCAGGAACGCGTCCTGCGCATCGTCGACGACAATCAGCGTCAGTTGCTCTCGCTGAGCATCGGAGAGTTCGGCCTCGCGTTTCACGCTGACGAGGACGACAGAGGCCGAGCAGCCGGCCAGCTCACGGAGTTTCGTATCTTCGCCCAGGAACGTCACATCGCCGCAGCCGGCGTCGCTCAGCGGAGCAAGGCCCGTCACGACGGTCTGTGCATCGCCGACCACTCGGCCGTTCAATCGTTCGGCCAGTCCCCCCGCAGCCGCTTCCATGCGATCGTCCTTCCCGGTTGAAAGTCCTGTCTGTCTTCGGCGAATCCACCGGACGCTTGTGTTGAACGGCGAGTTACCTCGACCGGCCCGCGGACCCGATTGACCGCCCGACGCTGCCAGCTTCGACGAAAACACGAAGTCGCCCGGCAGTCGATCTGCGGCCAAGCGCGAGTTTTACGCCAATCCCGAAAACACCCACAAGACGAGCTTCGGAGCATCCAGCTCCTCACCTGCTCCCCTCCTCAACTCCTCTCCCGCCCCGCCCGCCATTGACACAAAAGTCGGGTCTGAGAACATCCCGCTGCGCGAGCTGCCTCGCGCGGCCACGCTGCATTTCAGACCGGTGAGGAGGAACCGCCATGCGACAGGCTGTCGTCGTTGATGCCGTCCGGACCCCGATTGCGAAAGCACACCCTGAAACGGGCAACTTTCGTGACGTCCGCGCTGACGAGCTGTCCGCTGGCCTGATGGCCGCCCTCGTCGAACGCACGGGGATCGATCCGCAGCTTGTTGAGGACGTCCGCTGGGGCTGCGTGCAGCAGCAGGGCGAGCAGGGCTTCGACGTCGCTCGCATCGCCGCGATGATGGCCGGTCTGCCGATCGAGACCGGCGGCGTCACGGTCAACCGCAACTGCGCGTCGAGTCTGCAGGCGATCAATGACTGTGCGATGAGCATCGCCGCTGGCTGCGAGGACGTGCAGATCGCCGGCGGCATCGAACACATGGGCCACATCCCGGCCAACAAGGATTACGACCCGGCACCGGGGCTCTTCTTCCGGCACAGCGAAGCCATCATGAACATGGGGCTGACCGCCGAGTACCTCGCGATGAAGTACCAGATCCCGCGAACGGCTCAGGACGAGTTCGCCGCCCGCAGCAACCAGCTCGCCGCCGAAGCCACAACCAGCGGCGCGTTCGGCAGCGAGATCATTCCGACCTGGGGCCGCAGTGCCGAGGGCCGCAAGGAGCTGATCACCGCCGACCAGGGAATACGCGGCGACACGACTGCGGAAGTGCTCGCGAAACTACCGCCGGTCTTCAACCCGGCTGGCGGAAGCGTCACCGCAGGCAACAGCTCGCAACTCAGCGTCGGCGCGTCGGCACTGCTGATCATGTCTGAAGAACGAGCCAGCGAACTCGGCTTCAAACCGCTGGCCCGGATCAAGGCGATGGCCGTCGCTGGCGTCGCTCCGGAAGAGATGGGCATCGGCCCGGTTCCCGCCGTTCACAAAGTCCTGAAACGCTCAGGCCTGACGCTCGACGACATCGACTGCATCGAGGTCAACGAAGCTTTCGCCGTGCAGGTCCTCAGTGTGCTCAAGCAGCTGGGCCTGAGTGAGGAGAAGGTCAACACGCGAGGCGGCGCTGTCGCCCTCGGGCACCCACTCGGAGCCAGCGGCGCCCGCATCGCCGTCACCCTGCTGCACCGGATGCGCGATGCAGGAGCGAAGTACGGCCTAGCCACCCTCTGCGTCGGCCAGGGCCAGGGCGTCGCGACCGTGTTTGAAGCTGCGTGACGTCTCCCGTTCGCACAACCTCTCGCTGCCAGAAAAGTAGAACGGAATTCATTCCGTTCAGAGCCCTGGCACGCCGATGGCGGAAGCCGGTCGAATCCCGCGATCGCAGTTTCTCTCGCTGTCCGACCCGGCTCAACGTACGCGACGGTGATTCTCGCGCGCTGCGATTTTGAGGAAGCTCGCGTTGAGCTGGTCCACTCGCGCATAAACGTAACTGCTCAGGCAGGAACGGAATGAATTCCGTTCTACGACTAACCGGGTCGAACCTGCCAGACGTGTCAGATCGTTGCGGCTGACCCATCGATCGATCACGATGCTTTTGCCTGATCGACCGTTCGGTCGACTGAGCTGAATTTCGGATGATTTCCCGTCGTCTTGCGAATTCAGCGAGCAATTCAATGCATCTTCAGAAAGGACATCCCAGTGGCTCGTTACTCAACTGAAGACATCCGCAACATTGCCCTCGTAGGTCACGGACACGCAGGAAAGACGACACTTGCCGATCTGATCCTGTTCAAGACGGGGGGGAATAATCGGGCAGGTTCAGTGGATGACGGAACGAGCCTCTTCGACACCGACGACGACGAAAAGGAACGCAAATCCTCGATCACGTCGTCAGTCGGTCACGCCACTCACAATGGCAAACGCATCAACATCATCGACACGCCTGGCTTCCCGGACTTCCTTGGTCAGGTAGCAGGCTCGCTGCACGCCGTCGAGACAGCTGCCATCGTCGTCAACGCGGCGCACGGCATCGAAGTCAACACGCGGCGCGTCTTTCAGATGGCCGGTGACGCGGGTGTCGGTCGGATCATCATTCTGACCAAGCTCGACAGCGAAAACATCGACTTCGCGACGATCGTTCAGAGCCTGCGCGACACATTCGGAATGCAGTGCATCCCAATCAACGTGCCGGACGAAGTCGGGCACAGCTTTTCGAAAGTCTTCGGCACGCTGAAGCCGGAAGTCGGCGGCGTTGTCGCCTCAACGATCTATCACGAACCGCTCGTCGACGCGATCGTCGAAGCTGACGACGCGTTGATGGAAAAGTACATGGAGACGATGGAGCTGTCGCTCGAAGAAGCGACCGCCGGAGTCACCAAAGCGATTGTTGCCGGCACGCTGATCCCCATCTTCTGCGTCAGTGGCAAGCAGGACATTGGCATTCCAGAGCTGCTCGACCGCATCGTCTCCATGCTGCCGTCTCCCAAAGACGTCGAGCGGACGGATGCTGACGGCAACGCCGTCGTTGCTGACTCCAGCGGCCCGCTGGTCGCGCAGGTCTTTAAGACTCGCATCGATCCGTTTGTCGCCAAGATGAGCTTTCTGCGCGTCTTCTCTGGATCGCTGAAGAAAGACGCGTCGGTGACGAACCAGGCAACTGGCAAAGATCTGAAGGTCGGGACGCTCAACGAAGCCCAGGGGAGCCATTTGACTGCAATCGACGAAGCCGTTGCCGGTGACCTGGTCACGCTGGTCAAGATCGAGGACCTGCACACGTCCAACACGCTGGGCAGTGTTGCGATGCCGAAGCTGGAGTTTCCGAATCCGATGGTTGGCCTGGCAATCGAGCCACAAACGAGTGCCGACCAGCAGAAGATTTCCGGTGCCGTTCACAAGGTCGAGGAAGAGGACCCAACGATTCACGTCGTTCGCGACGAGCAGACTCACGAAATGGTTCTGTACGGCATGAGCGACCTGCATCTGTCGCTGACGATCGACCGGATCGCGAAGCGCGACAAGGTCGGCACCAAAACGCACACGCCACGGATTCCCTATCGCGAAACATGTTCGGGTTCGGCCGAGGGCAGCTACCGGCACAAGAAACAGTCCGGCGGTTCCGGCCAGTTTGCTGAGGTCCATTTGAAAGTGTCTTCGCTGCCGCGCGACATCAATCCCGAGGAGTACTTCACGAAGGCTCGCTTCGAGAGCATGCGGGAGTACCACTACGACCCCGAACGAAATTTCGCCTTCGTCGACCGCGTCTCAGGCGGCTCGGTGCCAAACCAGTTTATCCCGGCGGTCGAAAAGGGCATTGTCGAGCGCATGACCAAAGGTGTTCTGGCTGGCTATCAGGTCCAGGACTGCGTGGCCGAACTGTTCTTCGGCAAGGATCACCCGGTCGACAGTAACGAAACCGCGTTCAAAATGGCGGCAAGCATCTGCTTCCGCGACATGTTCCTGAAGGCGAAGCCGGCTCTGCTGGAACCGATCGTCCACATCGAAATCACCGTTCCGGCGGACAAGATGGGCGACATCACAGCCGACCTGACGACTCGCCGTGGCCGCATGGAAGGCATGGACTCGGCACCGGGCGGATTCACCGTTGTTAAGGGTTTCGTCCCGCTGTCCGAAGTTCAGGATTACGCTCGCGGCCTGTCGAGCATCACCGGTGGCCAGGGTTCCTACATGCTGGCACCCAGCCACTACGAAGCCGTGCCGTCGAACGAGCAGCAGAAGATCGTCGCCGCAGCGACGCACGCGGACGAAGACGAATAACCTCGTTCGTTGTGTTGAACCGAATCCGGCCCTGAGTGAGCAATGCCAGCTTGCTCGGGGCCGTTCTTCTTAAGAGCCAGCGTTCTTTGCAGTGGGAGCCGTCGCAGATGGAATACGAAGTCGGAATCGCTCGGGCGGATGAGTTTCTCGATGTCGCGGCGCTTGATCGTATTGCGTGGCCGGAATCACGGGACACATTCATCCCCGACGGCGAGCACATCTGGCGAGTCTGGTGCGACCAGGCCGTACTGCTCGTCGCGCGCGTCAAGTCACGCGGCCCGCTGACGGCATCGAATGAAGTCGCCGGTGCGCTGGTCATGTTTCGGACGCTCGGCCACGAACTCTTTCTGCACAAGATCATGGTGCACCCGATCTGCCGTGGCCTCGGCATCGGTTCTGCTCTGATGCAGCAGGCACTTGACCAGGCGGACGCTCCGGTGCTGCTGACCGTTGACCCTGACAACGCTCCGGCTATCAAGCTGTACGAGAACTTCGGATTCCGCCAGCGAGAACGTATCGACGGCTACTACCGCCCGCACGAGCACCGCCTGATCATGGCGTACGAGCCGCCTCGCTAATCGCAGTCAAAGTCGCTTCCTGCCGTCATCCGGTTTCGCGAGAAGTTTCTTCAGATTCGCGCGTGATAACGCTGCAACCGCTGACGCTCTGAGGCGCGCGTCGAGCGGGTGGCCTGCTGAACGGTGCTGCCGCTGGGACGCCGGCGATCGATGGAATCGCCGTTTGCCATTCCCGTCGGAAGCGACAGCAGGTGAAGCATGAGTGCCAGCAGCGAGCAGAGGTCTCCGTTCAGTCGATTCCTTGACGTCTTTTTTCAGGAGCAGAGCATCAAGTGGATGCTCGGCGTTGGCATGATGATCCTGCTCGGGTCGTCGCTGATGCTGGTCACGTCGCACTGGGATTCCTGCACGCCGCTGTGGAAGTCGGT
>JAPOLP010000636.1 GCA_029977045.1 Planctomycetota bacterium | reverse complement strand
GGCGACGGACTGACTGAGATTCGCAACAGCGGCCTGCACAACCTGCATCGGCTGGTCTGCGTAATGCCGACGTTCTCCGCGCTGCCGTGGTACGCCGACCATCCGACGGACTCGGAAATTCAGCAGGAGAAGTATCTGCTCTCCGGTGTGCTGCCGTGGGTCGACGAGACCTTTCCAACGAAGGCAACACGCGAAGGTCGGCTGCTGGTCGGCTTCAGTAAGTCAGGCTGGGGAGCGTTCTCACTGCTGCTGCGTCATCCCGACCTGTTCGATCAAGCCGCTGCCTGGGACGCGCCGTTGATGATGGACGGTCCAGGCAAGTATGGATCAGGTCCGATCTTCGGCACGCCTGAGAACTTCGCGAAGTACCAGCTCTCAAAACTGATCGTCGACCGTGCCGAATTTTTGCGCCGAGAATCTTCACCGCGTCTGATCCATCTTGGCTTCGGCAACTTCCGCAGCGAACATGCCGGCTTCGAGACGCTGCTGAACGAACACCGCATCCCGCACATCTACCACGACGGCCCGCAACGTCAGCACCACTGGAACACCGGCTGGCTGCCGGAAGCGATTGAGCTTCTGACATCGCATTGACGATTACTTGCCGGTCGTCAGGCTCGTCAGAACCGACGTCTGCCAGTCGTGAAGCTGCTTTCTCAGACGGGCAGCGACTTCAGGGTGCATCTGGATGAGGTTCCGCGTTTCTGATGGGTCGTCGCGCAGGTTGAAGAGTTCGCCTTCGCTTGAGCCGCCTGGTTTGCCGTCCACGACGAACTTGTATTCGTTGTCGAGGAACGAGCGCGGGCCGGCGTAGTCGTCTTCGTTGAAGTCTGGATGCACGAAGTTGCGGAACGAGCGTGTGTATTTGCCGTCCATCATTTTCGCGAGCGGCGTCGTGCCTTCCTGCAGTTCCGGAGCGATCGTCGGTTTGAGTCCGCGTTTCGTTTCGAGGCTTGTGTCGTACATCCAGAAGCCGATGGGCTGCGGACGGCTGGTCAGGCTGCCGTCGAAGAGGTTCGTCAGGCTGATGCCGTCGAGCGGTCGGTTGGGTAGCGGAGCACCGACGATCTCGCACAGAGTTGGCAGCATGTCGGTCGTGACCGAGTTGACGTCTGAAGTTCGCGGCTTTGTGATCCGGGCCGGCCACTCGATGACGCCGGGCACGCGCGTTCCGCCTTCGTAGATCAGGCCTTTCTGGCCTCGAAATGGAATGTCGAGCCGTCCGCTGCTGGGCACGCCGTTGTCGCCGCAGTACCAGACCAGCGTGTTGTCCCGCTGACCGCTTGTCTTCAAGTAGTCGCGCAGTGTGCCGATCGCGCGGTCCATCGCGGTGATCTCGGCCAGTCGTTCGCGCAGAACATCGCGGAACGATCGGTTCGTTGGCTTGCCGGTTTTGAGGTCCGTCAGCGAGACCTTACGGTCGGCGTAACTCTCCGGCAGGTCGTCGTACAGCGCGAGGTCTTCCGGCAGGCCTTCGTATGGTTCGTGCGGAGAACCAAACCAGACGACGGCGAAGAACGGCTTGTTGCTCTTTGCTGATTGATGAATGAACTGGATCGTCTCGCGGATGATGATCTCCGAACTCTCGCCCTTGATCATCTTCGGATCGGCGCCGTTGTGGGACAGCACCGGATTCAGCTCGAAGAAGTTGTCGTGCGAGAGCCACTCGTCAAAGCCCAGCGCGCCGGGGCTCGTTGGTGATTCGGCTTTGACTGGCCCGAGATGCCACTTGCCGAAGTGCCCGCAGCGGTAACCGGCGTCTTTGAGAATCTGTGCGATGCTGGGCTCACCGGGCCGGGTCGACCAGTTCGGCGAAAACGTACCGCAGCGATTCGGGTGCCGCCCAGTGATGATGCTCGCCCGTGTCGGGGAACACGACGGATGTGCCGAGTAGAACCGATCAAGCCGCAGGCCGGTCGCCGCCATCTCATCGAGCACCGGCGTCTTCACATGCCGATGCCCGTTGTACCCGGTCTCGTCCCAGCCATGATCATCGCCCATCAGCAGAACGATGCCCGGCTGTTCGGCAGCGCGAGTCTGGCAGGCCAGAGCTACGAAAATAGCGACGGCGTAGAGCGACAACAGAAGACGGCGCATGGTGCTTCCTCATGGTTCGACGGGCAGGCTCTGGCTTGCACTTCTGCAGACGGTAGAAGTTGGGCGGCAATCAGCGAATCGCCAGAGTCTGACGCAAAGCCGCGAAGTCGCAAAGCGGCGCGAAGACCGACCAGTCGAGTGGCCGCCGAAGACCGCCACTGACGTAGCGAAACTCGAGCAGAGTTTCGGCCGGACGCGATCACCGAAAGTCTGCGCGACTTTCGCTACGAAGAACCACAATTCGCATCAGAACCCAGGCGAGTTG
Source organism: Planctomycetota bacterium (assembly GCA_029977045.1). Lineage (GTDB taxonomy): Bacteria > Planctomycetota > Planctomycetia > Planctomycetales > Planctomycetaceae > JAPOLP01. Next base: position 1,893 of record JAPOLP010000636.1, on the reverse strand, counting down.
GCTTTCGCCTCGGCTTCAAGCCGTTCGAGCAGTCGACGCACTCGATCGTGCGTGCCTGGCGTGTGGTTGATCACGAGTTGAATCGTGCCGGACTTGTCCGTCGTAACCTGCACGGAATCCGCATCCCAAGAGCCGGGATTGATTGACTGTCGGATGTGCTCGCCGAGTTTCTTTGCAGCGCCCGCATCGAAATCGTTGTCCGCACGAAACTTCTGCAGCAGTTCGCTGCTCGGTGAGTAGTTCCGAACTTCAGCCTTGATCGTGTTGGCCGGCCGGGCGTTCTCGACATACACGCCGCCCTTTGCGTCAACTCGCGGCAGATTACCCACGACCGTTGGTTTTCCCGGTCCGCTGCCGACCTCCAACGGTTTTCCATTTGGTCGGCGAGTTGTCAGTTCCGGCGGGAGGTTCGGATTGACGCCGTCCGGTGTCGGCTGCTGGGTAACCACGAAAGACCGTTGCCGATGGGGCAGAACAACAACCGGTTCTTTTCCGCGACCCGGCACGTCTTCCATCTGCAATTGGTCAACGGTCCTGACGGGGAACGTTTTCTGAAACGGCTCAACCGTTGAACTCACTGTCTTGCGAGTGCTTTGTGTCTGCGTAATCAGAAGTCGGCTCAGCGACTGCAGCAGAACCTGAATCTGTCTGTGGACGTCTTCGGTTTGTCTGACGACGAGCGAGCTGCCACCCGGAAAGACCTGAATCGTTCCCTGGCCGCCAACTTCGCTCCACGAATCGGGCGCGATTGTTGCGGTGATGAGTTCGACCAGTCGCTGCAGCTGTTGGTCTTTGCCATCGTCGGAGCCGGCGAGATCCAGGACCTGATAGGCCTGAGCAATCAGCTTGCCGTTCAGACGAGTCTTACTGGTGATTTTCAGCGCCTCGTTCTCGATAACCCAACCCAAGTTCATGTCGTCCAGCAGGATCGACAGTGCTGATCGCAGTGTGATGTTGCTGAGATGGACTGTTCGTTCGGTCCGCGTGGTAAAGCCTTCTTCTTCGAGCCCGGCATCATCAATGACCAGGTTAATTCTGGCCTGGTCATTGATCGCTCGAAGGATCTCGACCAGCGGCGTGTTCTCGAACTCAAGTTGGACTCGCTCGTCAAGTGCTCTCTCGATCGCGTGGTAAGTCTCGGTCTGCTGCGGTGTCAGTTGGACGTTGACGCTGCCGATCACCTCAACCGTCATCATCACCGGCTGGTCCTCATGATCGAACCAGATCGAGGCTGTTGTTTTGCCTGTCTTGCGACCAACGAACGAGGCCTGTTTCGGCGAGAACTGCACGACGTCCAGAATTGATGGGTCGGCGATCGCGATGCGGGCAATCGAGCGGCCTCGGTCGAAGAGCCAGCTCTGGCTGGCCGGGATCTGGATTTTCTCCGTTGCAGACTGAAAGCCCTCGGGCGGAGTCGCGTTCTCAACCTCGGCCTGCTCCTGCAATCGCAGGGCGAATCTCAGTTTCATCACGTCGCTGCGAACGTCCTGAATCACCGTTCTCAGGGAACGGATTTCAGAGATGACCTTTCGAAGATCTGCGTCATCGTCTGGTGGTGAGTTCTCAGCCGGCTTGAATGCCGGAGCATCCGCGGCATCTGGATCAGCATCGGCAGTTGCTGGCTGGTCTGTGGCAGCGGGTTGGTTCCCCCGTTGTGGTTCCGCACCAGACGCAGCTTTCAGCCAGTTCAGCACGCGCGGATAGAACTGCTCGGCGACTTCGACGGCCTGTTCGATCTGGACTGGATCAGCTACTTCGCCAGACAGGATGACGGCGTCCTGAACCTCGTCGATTCGGATCTTCGCGTCCGGAAAATGCCGCCGCAGAGTCAGCTCGATCTGCCGCGTGTCTCCGGCGACCAGAACAGCGTAGTGGCGACTGTTTCCGTCTTCG
>JAPOLP010000300.1 GCA_029977045.1 Planctomycetota bacterium | reverse complement strand
AGGCAAAGCTGCACCTGCTGGACACGGTACAGGACGGGACCGTCGACACCATTGCGTACGTGACAAAACCAACCGGCTGGTGGAACGGCAACGTCGTCGAGTACGACACGATCGTGAAGCTCGCCCCGGAACACGGCCTCAGTCTGAAACCGGGCATGACGTCCGAAGTCGACCTGATCATCGCCGAGTATCACGACGTACTGACTGTGCCCGTCGCTGCTGTCCTGGAACTCGCCGACGGTTACGCCTGCTGGGTCGAGACGCCTGATGGACCGCAGCGTCGCACGCTTGATCTCGGTGACACCAACGACCAGTTCATTGTCGTGAACGCCGGACTGAACGCGGGCGACGAAGTCATCCTGAACCCCCGTGACACGGTCGAGGAAGCTCGCGAGGAATCGCTGAAGCCTGTCGCTGCCGAGGAGGGCCAAAGCGAGGACGAAGAACTGAACTCCAGCAAGGACGGCCAACAGAACGCACGCGACACGGCGTCCGCTCGCTGACGACTGACTCCTTTTCCGGCTGAGACCAGACCGCTGTGACGAATTCGCTGCTGCGTACCGTGCAACTCGGGCTGAAGAGCCTGCTCCTGCAGAAGATGCGGGCGGGGCTGGCTGCGCTCGGCATCTTTATCGGTACGGCAACCGTCATCTGGCTCGTCGCGATGGGCGAAGGTGTCAGCTACCAGGCTCAACAGCAGATCAAGGAACTCGGCGCGACAAACATCATTGTCCGCAGCGTTGAGCCAACGCAGGACGAAGACAATTCCGTACGCAGCCGCGTCAGCACGTACGGCCTGCTTCGCGACGACTACAAACGGATCGTTTCGAACATTCGGTACCTCAGCAGTGCCGTTCCGATTCGCGAACTGCAGTTCGACCTGCGACTCGGGGATCGTACCGCCGAATCGAAACTCGTCGGCTGTTCGAAAGAGTACCTGGAACTCAACCGGTTGGAGATCGCTCGCGGACGCTGGATCACCGAACGCGACAAGGGCGAAAACGTCATCGTGCTCGCCCACGAGACCGCGAAGAAACTGTTTCCGTTTGAGGACCCGATCGGTCGGGCCATCTGGTGCGGCAGCGACTTTTACGTCGTGATCGGCCAGACGCGTCCGCGAACGGCGTCGGCTGCAATCGGCGGCAGTCTGGAATCGCGCGAGTACAACATGGATGCGTACATACCGCTGGAGACGCTGCACCGGCGGATGGGCGATCTGATTATGCGCCGCGTCAACGGCAACCTGACGGGCGAGCTGGTCGAACTCAGCCAGATCACGGTCTCGGTCGACGATATCGGGATGGTTGATCAGACCGCCCGCGTCATCGAGATGCTGCTCGAAAAGTATCATGAGAAGGAAGACTACGCGGTCGTCGTTCCCAAAGAGCTACTGCGTCAAGCCGAGCGGACCCGCGCGACATTCAACTTCCTGCTGGTCGTGATCGCCGGCATCTCGCTGCTGGTCGGCGGGATCGGCATCATGAACATCATGCTGGCCACGGTAACCGAGAGAACTCGCGAGATCGGCGTGCGCCGGGCTCTCGGCGCCAAACAGCAGCACATCGTCGAGCAGTTCCTCACCGAGACGATTCTCTTAACGGGAGCCGGCGGCCTGCTGGGAGTCCTCTTCGGCCTGATGTGCGGCCCGCTGTTCCGCACGCTGCGAACACTGCTGACGATGGCTCGCCCGGACGCGATCCCTGAGGTCGTCCACACGCTGGAGCCGCGCATCGCCCCCTGGTCGGTGATTCTGTCCGTCGTGATCTCGCTGGGAGTCGGCATTCTGTTCGGCGTCTATCCTGCTCGCAAAGCGGCGAATCTGGATCCGATCGAAGCGCTGCGGCACGAGTAGCAGACGCGTCCAGAGCCAACCGCAGTCATCGCCAGTGGCTTCTCGTTCCGCAGTGACGTTGCAGCCAGGCACTTTGACAGCGTGACGACACCAGTCGAACGCAGAGGGCGGTTCCGTTAGCGTATCTTTTCATAAACGGCAGAAGTCGACGTTTCGCGTCCGACCGGCCCCCACCGAAAGACTCTCCACGCTGAACTGAGTCCGTCTCGGAGACCACCGCATGAGGAACGAACGTGTCTGATTCGACTGCGTCGAGCGAGCGATTCGGGCGATACGCCGTTCGGGATGTTCTCGGACGAGGCGGATTCGGCACGGTGTTCCTGGGATTCGATGAGGAACTTCAGCGGAACGTCGCGATCAAGGTGCCTCACCGTGAGTGCGTCGCGTCGGAAAAGGACGTCGAGAACTACATGAGCGAGGCCCGCCTCGTTGCCAGACTGCAACACGAGGGCGTGGCTTCAGTTCACGATGTGGGTCGCACGGCGGACGGCATGTGTTATGTCGTGTCGCAGTACATCGACGGAGAGAGTCTGGCCGCTCGACTGCGATCCAAACCGCCGACTCTGCGGGACAGCGTGCGGATCGTGTCCGACATTGCCGACACGCTGCAGTACGTGCATCGGCAGGGCATTGTTCATCGCGACATCAAGCCGGGAAACATCCTGCTGTCTCTGGACGATCGCGTTTATCTGACCGACTTCGGTCTGGCACTGACCGACGAGCAGGCCAGTATCAGTGCCTATATCGTCGGCACTCCGAAATACATGAGCCCGGAGCAGGCTCGCGGCGAGAGCCATCTGGTTGATCCCCGCTCAGACATTTTCAGTCTCGGGATCGTGCTTTACAGAATGATCGCTGGCGTCGAACCGTTTGGCGGAAATGATCCGATCACGGTCCTCGATGAGATCATCTCGTTAGAGCCGAAGCTGCCCCGGCAATTCAATCCGCAGATTCCCCATGCCCTGCAGCGAGTGTGTCTGAAAGCTCTGTCCAAACAGATCAGCCAGAGGTACGCGAACGCGGAAGCGTTTGCTGCCGACCTGAAGAGCATCCAGTTTGACGACGAAGCCGGGCGGAGCGTCGTCACTCAGAGCTTCAAAGATCAGAAAGAGCTGGCCAGCACGATCGTGACTCAAGTTGGAGTCACGCCGCGCGGACTGCGTTCCTTTGAGAATGCCGATGCGCACTTTTTCATGCGGCTGCTTCCGGGGCCATATGACCGGAGAGGCACTCCGGAAAGCCTGCATTTCTGGAAGACCCGGATCGAGAGCGACGATCCTGACGAGACGTTTCGCGTGGGTGTGATTTACGGGCCGTCCGGCTGCGGCAAGTCGTCGCTGGTCAAAGCCGGTCTGCTGCCGATACTGAATCCCTCAGTCGAAACGCTGTTTGTTGAGGCCGCTCCGGAACGCACGGAACAGCGACTGCAGTCGCGGCTGAGTCGTTCCGTCCAGGGAGACCAGCCGCGCGACCTCGCCTCGTGTCTCAAGTTTCTGCGGAATCACGCTGAGCCCGGCACGAAGACGCTGATCGTCATCGACCAGTTCGAGCAATGGCTGCACGCTGTAGAAGATCCAAACAACTCCGATCTGGCCAACGCGCTGCGGCAGTGTGACGGCATCCATCTGCAGTGCATTCTGCTTGTCCGCGACGACTTCTGGCTGTCAGTCAGCCGCTTCATGAGCTGTCTGGACATCGACCTGGCCCAGAATCAGAACATGCGACTGGTTGACCTGTTCGATGCGATTCACGCGCGCCGGGTGCTCACGGAATTCGGCTGCGGCCACGGGCGTTTGCCGGGAAATCTGGCCAACCTGACGGACGAGCAGAATCAGTTCCTTGACGCCGCGATCGACGGCCTGCTGCAGCACAACCGGATCATTCCCGTGCGGCTGGCTCTGTTTGCGGAAATGCTTAAGGGCCGCGTCTGGGAACAGAAGACCCTGCGGGAACTCGGCGGAATGGAGGGCGTTGGGCCGAGGTTCCTGGAAGAGTGCTTCGACACGGCAACCGCTCCTGCCGAGCAGCGTGTGCATCGCAACGCCGTTCATCGCACTCTGCGAGCGCTGCTGCCGGACATGGGTACGGACATCAAAGGGGCGATGAAATCTTATGACGAGCTGCTCGATGCGTCGGGATACCGCGAGCAGCCAGATCAGTTCCGCAACCTGATCCGAATCCTGGATTCCAATCTCCGACTGATCACTCCAACCGATCCGATGGGGTTGTCCGCCGAGGACTCGATCAGTCATTCCGGAATTCGTTTTTACCAGTTGACGCACGACTTCCTCGTCCCAGCGATTCGCGAATGGATCAGCGTCGCGGAATCGTCTTCGCGAGCCGGACGCTCGGAGAAGCTGCTGCGTGATCTGTCTGCGAACTGGAAACGCCGGCCAGGTTCGCGGTCTCTGCCCGGCGGATTCGAGTGGCTGCAGATTCAACTGTTCTCGGATCGCCGCCGCTGGACTCCGACTCAGAAGCAGATGATCGCGACCGCCACTCGGCGCTTCGTTCTGACAGTCGGAGTCGTCGTCGGCATCGTTCTTGGTGCCACTCTCACACTGCACTACCAGAAGCAATCCGCGCGAGCTGCTTCGCTGGTGAGCCAGCTCTCCACCAGCACACTGCGCGACGTGCCCGGCATTCTGGAAGAAATCCAGAGCGTCAAGAAGTGGGCGATTCCGCGGCTGCAGGATCAGCGATCGAAACTCCCGGAGGACTCCGCTGCCCGCACATTCTTCAGTCTGGCTCTGTGGGAAACCGATACGGAACAGCGACAGTTTCTCGAGCAGCGTCTGCTGGAATGCCCACCGCAGGAAGAGGCATTGATTCTGGAGACGAGCAGCCTGCTCACCGAGGAGCTGACTGCTGAACTGTGGACGACTCTGGAAGACGCCGAGGCTGATCCCGGCCGACGATTCCGGGCAGCTCTCGCGCTCGCCCGGTGCGACCCTCCGGCTGATGGAAACAGCGATCGCTGGTCGGCATATGATGAGTTCCTCGCGCAGTCGCTGATCGACTCTGCAAACCTGCATCTCACGGAGTATCCAGCGATCGTTTCGCTGGCTGAACCGCTGAGCGTGCTGCTGCAGAAAACGCTGGGCCGTGTTCTGGCGGATGTGGACTCCGACCGAGTCCGCGCCGCAACAGCGAGGCAACTGCTCGTCGATCTTCTGCGCGAGAGGCCCGCGGACCTGGCAGATCAGATCGTGTCGGCGACGCCGGAACATGTTCAGGCTGCGCTGCCGACTCTGGATCAGCATCGAGCGGAAATCGTGAGCGTGTTGAACGACGTCGTCGCACAGGGCTATTCGGATTCGCTGACCACTGAAGAATGGCTGCTTCGCGCGCGTCGCCAGGCAAACGCGGCGACACTGCTGCTGCGTTCGGACAACACCGCCCAGGCCTGGAATCTCCTGCGAGACAGTGCTCAACCGGATGCTCGCACCTACCTGATTGATCGCATCCGACCGTTCGGAGTCGATCCCGGCCTGCTCGTCGCCCGACTTCGCAAGGAGACGGATCGAGGCATCCGCAACGGCCTGATGCTGGCACTGGGGACGTTTAACGCTGATGACTCGCAAATCAATGAGGCCGACCGACAGTTCGTCGTCGATACCGTTCGCAGTTGGTATCAGCAGGATCCGGCAGCCTCGGTTCACAGCACGTCGCGCTGGCTGCTCGAACGCTGGCAAGGGTCGGAAGAAACGGCGCTGATCAAGGTGGAAACTCCCGACGATCAGCGTGCCGGCTGGAAACTCGACTCGACAGGACTGGTGATGGTGACGATGCGACCGCCAGATTCGTCGATTCAACCGTTCGAGATTGCCGCGACGGAAACGACCTGCCGGCTGATGCTGTCAGTGTTACCGGATTACTTCTATGAAAGTGAATGGGCTCCGCACCCCGACACTGCAGTTCCGTCGGCGTCGTGGTTCGAGGCCGTCGAATTCTGCCAGCAGCTCACACTCCGGCACGGCTTGACGGAATCCGATCAGTGCTACGAACAGACGGCTGATACGGAGCGATTTCGGCTGAAGAGCAACTTCCGGGAACTGCGTGGCTATCGGCTGCCGCTGGAAGCTGAGTGGGAGTACTGTCTGCTGGCCGGTGCTGAGTCGAAGTTCGCCTGCGGCAACGACGTCCACATGCTGGACCGGTACGAGGTCATCAACAGCGAAGATCCCAGCTTTCCCTCGCAGCAGCCGGGTACCAGGATGCCCAACGCCTTCGGGCTGTTCGACATGAATGGCAACTTGTCTGAATGGTGCACGAATACGGACATAGAAGGGCGACGTCCGCTTCGTGGTGGCACCCGACGGTCGACGCTTCAAACGCTGCTTGAGGACCCACTCGCCGAGGGGCACATCACTCCGGAAATCAGATTCCGTTCGGTGGGGTTCCGAGTGGCACGTTCCGCCGTGGAATGACGCAAATCCTGACGGCGTATCGAGGCCGTCAGTTTCGCGACTTCCCGAAGATGGCCCCGAAACCTGACACCGCCGGACGTAGCCACTACCCTCTTCGCCCCGTGCTCGCGGCCCTGGGACGTTCGTCCCGTCGGTCGTCGCCGAGTTCGATTCAGCCGCGCGTTCGTATCCCGAACTCGCCTTAAACTCCAACGATCTTCACTCCAGCTTTTCATGAGGCAGACCATGCCCCCTTGCCGTCGTAACTTCTCCCTCAAACTCTTCCGCCGATTGCTCCTCGCCGCTGTGTGCGTTGCGACGCAGTTGCCTCTGGTGGTCGCCCAGTCAACCGGCAACACAGCGACCCCGATCGACCGCATCAAGGCGGCTGAGGGGTTTGAGGTCGAGCTACTCTATTCCGTGCCTGCGAAGGAACACGGCTCGGGGGTGAATCTCTGCTCGGACGACAAAGGCCGGCTACTGGTAAGCGATCAGT
>JAPOLP010000996.1 GCA_029977045.1 Planctomycetota bacterium | reverse complement strand
CTGGTCATCACAACGGTCGGTCGCTTGCCAGAGTGCCGAAGTTCACGAAGACGCTGCAGGGCGAGCCAGTGACGCGGAGATTGCTTCTTTCGATACCAGTTGGAAACCTCAGCCTCGACCGTGGCGAGAAGTTCATACCAGGTGGCTTCGTTGCGTTCGGGGAGAGACACCCCCTCGACGTACTCGCAACCGTTGAGGATGCCGTGCAGGCGGTCGTCGTCGCGCGCCTGCTGCAGGTCGGCTTCGAGGCCTTCACCGCCGAAGAAGACGCAGTCGGGGGAATTCCGGTGAGGCCGGCTCGGAAGACAGACCTCGTCCGCGTAGCCGGGTGAGACGACGTGAACGGCGTCGGAAAGGCGGATGCCGATCGCCATCGGGTTGACGCAGTCGGTGTATTCCGGGTCGGTGACGATGGACAGGTCGTAGTCCACACCGGGAAACCAGGCCTCGAGGTTGGACGCGTTATTCAAACCGTCGGAAACTTCCGCATCTGGATCCCGCAGTGGACGGATTCCCTGCAGGGCGAGATTGTGAATCGTAAAGGCGGTTCGGTACTGCTTGAGGTCGGCAAAGCCCGGCACAAAGTCGCGGACGAACAGAAACAGCCCGGCGTGCCAGTCGTGCAGGTGAACGCGGTCGATGTCACCAAACAGGCCAGCTTTGAGTGCCGCCGCCGCTGCAGCGCTGAAGCACGCAAAACGGGTGGCGTCGCTGGCGAATGGCCGATCAGCCGGATCGTCGACGTAGATGCGTGGCTTGCCCGTGTTCGGGTCGACGGCTTCGAGAATCGGGTGATGGATGACGAGCTGTCGGATTCGCGGGTGAGGCCGTTTGCCGGGGACCTCGAACAGTTCGCCCGTGTGTTCCTGACCGCCAAACGGAAACGAGAACGTGCCGAGTGATGCGGTGGCGTCCTTGTGCAGAAAGCCGGCGGACGGCACGACGACCGTCACGCAGCCTTCAAATTCCGGCAGCGATACCAGTGCCGTCGGGACGTCTCGAACGACGTCGCCAACGCCTCCTACCTTGCCGCCAGGCAGGGCGTCATTTTCGGCGGACAGCATCAGAATGTGAGCAGGTATCGACACGGAGAGTCCTTCCAGCGCAAAAGAAAACGCAGCCCGGCACGAGGCGTCCGGGCTGCGGGTATCTTCGACTCAGCAGTCAGTCCGTCAATCTTCCTCGCGAAGTTTTGCCAGGACTGCGTAGTCTTCGAGCGTCGTCGTGTCACCGGCAGACTCGCGGCCTGCAGCGATGTCCCGAAGCAGACGCCGCATGATTTTGCCACTGCGGGTTTTTGGAAGTGCGGCGGCGAATCGGATCTGGTCCGGCGTCGCGATGGCACCGATCTGCTTGCGAACGTGCTGAGTCAACTCGGCCTTCAGTTCGTCGTTGCCATCGCCCTTCTTCAGCGTCACGAAGCAGCAGATACCTTCGCCCTTCAGGTCGTGCGGGAAGCCGACGACAGCAGCTTCGGCGACTGCTTCGTGCGAGACCAGAGCGCTTTCGACTTCCATCGTGCTGAGCCGGTGCCCTGATACGTTGAGCACGTCGTCGACTCGGCCCATGACCCAGTAGTAACCGTCGGTATCGCGGCGGGCACCGTCGCCAGCGAAGTAACGGCCCTCGATCTTGCTGAAGTAGACGTCAAGAAACCGCTGATGATCGCCGTACAGCGTGCGGAGCATGTGTGGCCAGGGTTGCGTCATCACGAGCAGACCGCCCTGGTTGTCGCCGAGGCTTTCGCCGGCTTCCGTCTGAATGTCCGGCACGACGCCGGGCAGCGGTTTCGTGCAGCTTCCTGGTTTGGTCGCCGTCACGCCGGGCAGCGGGCTGATCATGATCCCGCCGGTTTCAGTCTGCCACCAGGTATCAACGATCGGGCAGCGTTCGCCACCGATGACGCGGTGGTACCACATCCAGGCTTCCGGATTGATGGGCTCGCCAACGGTTCCCAGCAGACGCAGGCTCGACAGGTCGTGCTTGTTCGGCCACTCATCGCCCCATTTAACGAAAGCACGGATCGCGGTCGGAGCGGTGTAGAAGATGTTGACCTTGTACTTCTCGATCAGCGACCAGAACCGCCCTTCGTCCGGCCAGTTCGGAGCCCCTTCGTACATCATCGTCGTCGCACCGTTCGACAGCGGGCCATAAACGATGTAGCTGTGCCCGGTGATCCAGCCAATGTCGGCGGTACACCAGTAGGTATCGTCGTCCTTGAGATCGAAGACCCAGCGGGACGTCATCGTCGTGCCGAGCAGGTAGCCGGCAGTCGTGTGCAGCACACCCTTGGGTTTCCCGGTCGAACCGGACGTGTACAGGATGAAGAGCGGATGCTCGGAATCGAGTTCCTCAGCCGGGCAGTCCCCTGACGCATCGGCCATCAGGTCGTCCCACCAGTAATCACGATCGGGGACCATCGTGACGTCGTTCCCGGTTCGCTTGACGACGACGACCTTCTCGACAGACGGCGACTTTTCGAGGCTCTCGTCGACGGCTGTCTTCAGCGGCACGACTTTGCCGCGACGCCAGCCGCCGTCAGCGGTGACGACCAGTTTGGCCTGAGCGTCATTGTTGCGGTCGGCGACGGCGTCTGAACTGAAGCCGCCGAAAATGATCGAGTGAGTGGCTCCGATGCGGGCACAGGCGAGCATCGCGATCGCCAGTTCGGGCACCATCGGCATGTAGAGCGTGACGCGGTCGCCGGTCTCGACGCCCAGATTCTTCAGCACGTTGGCAAACTTGCTGACTTCGCGATGCAGGTCCTGG
>JAPOLP010000508.1 GCA_029977045.1 Planctomycetota bacterium | reverse complement strand
CCCGGCCATCGCCGCTCCGGTTGATGGCATTGTTCTGCTGCCTTGTCCGTTCTGCGGCAGCGGCGATATCGACAGAACGTTTTGGAGTGACGGCAACGGCAAGAGCGGACCTGGCTGTATGAGCTGCGGTGGGAATGCGGAGTCGGTTGCGGCGTGGAATTCGCGAACAGATCGAACTCGTGATCTTATGCAACTCGCGAACGCCGTGTCGGCGTCAGAGTTCTCAGGCATTGATTGCGACGATATTGATGGGGTGAACTGGTTCGATCGACGAAAACAGTTGACCGGAGTGGGTTAGCAGCAGAACGACTGAGTGAACCGGGCGGCGGAGTTTGGTTCACAACTTTGGAGAGCGGCCCCGACCGCCGCTCCGGTTGCACGATTTGTTAGCCGTTGCGTATTCGGGGAAAGGACGAACATGGCAGAGTTGATCATTACTGACGAGGAACGAGCGACCTACACGTATTTGGAGTGGGACGACGCGGCGATTGGCCGCGGCGTGAAGAAACTGGCAATGACCGTGCAGGACGCGAAAGGCGACAAAGCGATCGAATGGTATGCGGCGACGCTGTGCCTGATTGCGATGGCACATGAGACCAACGCGGAATCGAGCGAATACACAATCAACGGCGTGACGATGGACAACGGTGAAACGCAGATTGGTGACTGGAAAGTGACCATTCAGCGAACGGATTCGGAAACAACAGAGCCGATCGGCGAGCACGGCTAACTTTGTTTTATTCGGTCGTATCTCGGCGTAAACGCCGTACGGCAGGTTTATCGGGATTTACGGATGGGATGTCAACTGGGTGGTTGTACGATCAGAAGATAAACCCATAATCCTCACGAGGCGTCGAAGTGTTCAGTCCGTTGTGAGGAGGCTGGAATGAGTCTGCGAGGAATGTCGGAAGCAGTGCGGCGGGCGAGGCTGGCAAAGGGGGACCAGACGGGGTTCCCTCGCTGGGTGGCGGCTTACGCCGGGTTTCATCTGAGCCAGAAGGACGCTCGGATTCCCGTGTCGCGGGAGTTGGCGGTTGCGTTTCTGAAGTCGCTGAAGGAGAAGGGACGCGCCGCATGGCAGCGTCAGCAGTGTGTGCGAAGCCTGCAGTTTTACTGTCGGCAGGTCGTGGATGAAGCGGCCATCGCCGACAATCTGGACGAGCTGCGGTTGAAGCTGGAGACGCTGATGGAACGCGAAGCCCGGGACGTTCGCGCTCAACAGGGCGCTGCTGACGAGTCGGAGCTTACGGGCGTCATCGATCCGAATGAACCGGTTTCGATTCAAAAGCTGAGGCGGTCTTTGCGGGTCCGGCATTATGCTCGCCGAACAGAGCAGGCCTATGTCGGATGGACGAGCCGGTTTCTGCACTGGTGCGGTGTTCCTACCGCTACGCAGGAGCAGCTGCAGGTCATCGATCCTGGTCAGGTGAAAGAGTTCCTGACAGAGCTGGCAGTTGAAGGCGAGGTCGCGGCGAGCACTCAGAATCAGGCATTGTGCGCCCTTGTGTTTTTCTTTCGCGAGGTTGCAGAACGTGAGCTGCCGCCGCTGGATGCCGTGCGGGCCTCAAAGCCGAAGCGTCTGCCAGTGGTCTTGAGTCGTCGCGAAACTGAGCGGCTGCTGGCGGAACTGTCAGGCCGGAATCTCCTGATCGCTCAATTGCTGTATGGTGCCGGACTGCGACTGATGGAATGCCTGCGGCTGAGGATCAAGGACGTGCGATTCGACCTGCACCAGATTGTCATTCGGGACGGAAAGGGTGAGAAAGACCGCGTCACCATGCTGCCGGTGATCGCTGCCGCGGGGCTCGAACAGCAGGTCGTCTACGCTCGGCGGCTGCACAACGAAGACCTGTCCGACGGATTCGGGTCTGTCTGGCTGCCTTATGCGCTGACCCGCAAATATCCCAAAGCAGACCGTGAGCCCGGCTGGCAGTTTCTGTTTCCCGCCAGTCGCCTGTCCCGCGATCCCCGATCCGGAAAATACCGGCGGCACCACCTTGGCGACGCCAGCTTCACGAAGGCTCTGAAGGAAGCGACAGAACGAGCGGGCCTGACGCAGATGGTTCACGCTCACAGCCTGCGGCATTCGTTCGCGACGCACCTGCTGGAAAGCGGGACGGATATCCGGACCGTGCAGGACCTGCTGGGGCACAAGGATGTTTCAACGACGATGATTTACACCCACGTATTGAACCGGCCAGGAATTGCCGTGAAGAGTCCTCTCGATTGATCTCGCCCTGCGGGACTCACAGGTCGGCGAAGTTCTTCAGCAGGCGCAGGCCGATGCTCTGACTTTTTTCGGGGTGGAACTGCGTGGCGAACAGGTTGTCCCGGGCGATGGACGAGACAAAAGGGACGCCGTGTTCGGTACGGGTCGCGATGACGGAATCGTCGTCCGGGACGACGTGGTAGCTGTGGACGAAGTAGACGTACGAGCCTGCGTCGATGCCGGCCAGCAGTGGGTTCGGCCTGGTGATCTGCAGCATGTTCCAGCCCATGTGGGGGATCTTCAGGCCGGGCTGATCCTCGAAGCGGACGACCTTGCCGGGGACCAGGCCCATGCCCTCCCACTCGCCGTCTTCGTAGCTGACGTCAAATAGCAACTGCAGGCCCAGACAGATGCCCAGGAACGGGCGGCCTGAGGCGACGTGGTCGCGGATTGGGCCGACCATGTCCTGCTGCTTGAGTTCGTGGATCGCGTCGCGGAACGCTCCGACACCGGGCAGCACCATCTTCGGGCAGTCGGTCAGCTCGCTGGCGTCGGTGCAGATAGCGGCCTCGACGCCCAGGCTCTCAAACGCTTTCTGGACGCTCCGCAGATTGCCCATTCCGTAGTCGACAATATGAATCATCAGTTTCCGCTCGTGTTTGTTTCGCTTGAGGATGGCTGGATCGGTTGGTTCTTCCAGATAGCGGAGCGGCGCGAGCCGCCCGGCCTTTGGAAGCCAGAGCGATCGACCGGACGGCTTGCGCCGTTCCGCTAGAAAACGCAACGGGACGACCGACGTTCGGCGGCCCGGAATTCGGATCCTGGATCAGGAGCCGTTTGAGCGTACCGGGGTTCGATCCGAGTGGCAGTTTAGGGGCGTCGGGCGAAAACGCACACGGTGGCGAGCGGCTTTCGGAAGCGTCTAAGATGGCTGTCCCGCCCGCGAATCCCGCCTGAGCTGTTCTGCGTCACGTTGACCTGCCACTGCCGGGACGTCGCTGCCCGACCTGAACCTCTGCAGAATTCGGAGACGAACCATGCTGCGCCTGACCGTTTTCGCCGCCTGCCTGCTCGCCAGCACCGCCGCTGTCCGGGCTGACGAGCACGAACTCGAAACCATCAACGAAGTCCCGAAAGGCCTCTCGCCCGCCATCGAAAAGCTGCTGAATTCGGAAGGCTTCCGGATCAGCGGCGAGAAGGGAGCCCTCGCGGATCTCTGGCTGGTCAAAGACCTGGCCGTCGAGCCGGATTTCAAGTCGAGCCTCTCGAAGCTGTACGCCTTCAAGCCGGGGCAGTTGATCGGAGCCATCCGTATCGCTGACGGCGTCCAGTACACCGACTTCAAGGGCCAGCAGATGAAGGGCGGCGTCTACACGCTCCGCTACGGCCTGCAGCCGATGGACGGCAACCACGCCGGGACCAGCGAAACGTCGGATTTCCTGCTGGCTCTGCCGGCGGCGATCGACACCAAAGCTGACGCAATCGCAACGAAAGAAGAGCTGTCCGAAGAGAGCGCCAAAGCAGCTGGCTCGACGCATCCGGCGATCTTCTCGCTGGTCGATCCCAAGCGAGCGTCCCGCAAGCCGAAGCTCGAGGTTGACGACTTCACCGAGCACACGATTCTGAGCTTCACCGGCGAAGCTAAAGAAGGCGACAAGTCCGTCAAGCTGAAAGTCCGCCTGGTCGTCGTCGGCCAGTCCGAAGGTTGAGATGATATTGTAGGGCCGGTTCCCACCGGCCGGGATGGCGTTGGTTTTGTCGGAGGTGGCCGGTGGGAACCGGCCCTACGCGAGACTGACGCCACAGACTGGAGCGTCCCATGATCAGCAGACGTCGTCATGACGGCTTCGTCGCCTGGTTGCTGGCTGTTGTTCTGATCGGCTGCGGCCTGTTCTGTGCCGCGGTTGCTCAGGATGCGAAGAGCGACAAGGTGCCGGCAGAAGGTGCCGCCGAGTCGAACGCGGCCTCGCCCGAAAAGAGCGGCGACAAGGCGGATGCCGACGCTGACGTGCCGCGTCGGCTGTATCGCGGCAAGGTGGTTCTCGCTCAGGAAGCTCTGAAGAAGCGCGGTGTCAAAGTCGCGGACGAGATGAAATCGCAGGCTGTACTGGAGACGCTCGACGGCGATCTGATTCCGATCGCGGCGGACTGGCGCGGGCGGGCGTTCTTTCAGGACAAGCGGTTGCGGGACCGTCGCGTCGATCTCGTTGGTTACCAGCGACCGGGAATTCCCTGGCTGCAGGTGCTGATCGTTTACGTGGTCAACGAGAAGGGCGAACGCGAGGTGATGGATTACTGGTGCGACATCTGCGCAATCCCGATGTATGAAATCAAGGACTGCGAGTGCTGTCAGGGACCGATCCGACTGCGGCTTCTGCCGGGGAAACTGCCGAACTACCTGGAAGAAGCGGATGCAGAGGCGAAGCCGGCAAAGTAGCCGTCGCCGAGGGCCATCTGGCTCCTTTGACCTGATGACCGACCTGTTGACGATCGCCTGATGCCACCAACCTCCTCCGAACCGTACCTTGTTCGACTGGCCAATCGGCTGGCGACCGGCATCGCGCCGATGGCCGCTGAGCGGCAGGCAGGGCATCGGACGTTTGTGCTGAAGCAGCAGCAGCACGACGGCGGGTTTGGCGGGCGTGAGGGCGATTCGGATCTCTACTACACCAGCTTTGCGGTCCGCTGCCTCGCCATGCTGGGCGGAATGAGCCGTGACGAGTGCGATTCCGTCGCTCGCTTCCTGCACGAGTTCGACTGGCAGACGCTCGGCACGGTCGACCTGATGAACTGGTTGTACTCGGCCCTGGCGATTCAGGTTTTCGGCGGAACGGACCTGCT
>JAPOLP010000157.1 GCA_029977045.1 Planctomycetota bacterium | reverse complement strand
GTCCAGCTTCAAGAGCCCGGTCTTCTTGTCCAGTTCGTATTTCACGCTGGACCCCATCGGGATCTCAATGACGGAGACAAACTCCGCGGGGAGCTTGATTCCGGGGGTCACATCATGCCAGGGATTCATCGACAGCTCGCCAGATTCGGGTTAATCGGTCAGGTTGAAACCACGGCTTGATTTGTAGTGTCGCGAGGTCAGGCAATCCACCAGCAGCGACGGCTCTTTGCGAAAGACTCTCGAAACTCAAAGAGCATTCCGGGAATCGACAACGAAAGCAGCGTCCGGAGCTTGTCGCACCTGCTGCTTCGGCAACCGAATCCGATAAACGTCGACACCGGCCTCGCCTTGAAAAACAAGTTCGAGCAGAGGAGACGTTGCCGTCTCGATCAGCAGATCGTCGCTGGAAATCTGCCGCGTCGCGACGAGCACGAACTCGACTCCGATCTTGTCAAACTGTCGCAGCACGTCGTCGTCTGGAAATGACTCGTTGACTCGTTTCCGCAGAGCAAAGTACTCGTCAGGAAAGAAGCCGGAATACCCGTTAACCAGAGGCACACGATGTTCCGTCCCCAGGAACATCCACCACATGGTGGCCTGAAACTGATTCACTTGATTGCCTGTCGCAAACGGCACACACGCAACTGCCCGCCCGGGCGGTGTCTTGTCGCGCACGAACGAGATCCAGTCTGCGTGCGACACGGCGTCCGGAGCGTACCCGAGCTTTGGACGTTGAGGCAGAACTTCAACAGTCGCGGCCAGGAAGATACCCGCCAGCGCGACAGCCACTACTCTTGTCCCGATGGGGCGAACGTTGCCCGTCGAAGATGCACGAAGGCGGCAACGAATTACGCACCACAATGACGATGCACCTAACGCGGCCAGCAAAACGACCGTCAGTTGGACAAAGTAGGCAAATCTAAAGACGTTCCGAACCTGATCGGCGCCAGGCACCAGATCCGCAATCGTCCACCAGGGTTGCCAGCCGAATAAAGTCAGATTGCCTCCCAGTGAAAGCACAAAAGCCAGCACTCCGAAGACTGCAAGGAAGGCCGTCACTCTCAAGGTTCGGCGACGCCACAACCCGAAGCCAAGGCCAGCAAGTGCGAGGGCATACTTCAGGAAGCCGGGTGACATTCTCCAATGCGCCCGTGCTGCAAGGAGACAGGGATCAACAAGCTGCCAGCCTCTTGCTGCTGTGTAGTCGCCCGGCAGGAGCGACAGTTTCTCGACGGAGTCCTGCGAACGCTCGAAGCGACGAACCTCTGCAACTTCGCGCAACCTGGACGCGACGGGCAATACTCCCAGCGTTGCGACAAGTCCGAGCAGTACCCACGAAGTCCACGTCTTCAATCTGAGAACGGGCGCGATGAGCAGCCATCCCGATCCGCACAAAAGAATCGCCAGAAAGAGCCCGTGGTGGCCACAACTCAAAAAGGTCGCAACAAACGCGATACCAGCTTCGGCACCCGTTCTGAAACGGGGCTGTCGAGACAACCGGACGAGAGCCGCGAGTGTCCACAAAGATGGCCACAGCGGCATCAGCTGGATCACGTCACTCTGCCAGTGAACAACTGGCAGCAGTAACAGCGCTGCGCCTCCAGCCAACGCAATCGCCCGCCGCACTCGAAGAACGCGCAGTGTGGCGGCCCCGATGAACCCGTTCAGCGTCAGCGAAAGCAGCAGATAAAGGTTGTACGCAAGCACTGACGAGCCGGTCAGCCAGACCACCGGAGCAACGAGCAGCGTCATCGGCTGCGGTTCGGAATACGCAAACGTGTTCGTCGCCGGGTGAAAGATCGGAGCGTTCCAGTAGTTGGCGAACCCGTGGAGGGCGCGGTCAGCATTCCACCAGAGCGACCAGATATTAAAGAGAGGAACGGTGTCTGACTGCGACGCTCCCCGCGGAAAGCGTGCCGTCAGGCCTGTCGCCAACGGCCAGGTTGAGGCCATCGCCAGCCCCAGATACAGCAGAACGGCAAACTTCGGCTGGGCAGCCAGTCGGACAATCTTCCGCGCCACCAATGACAGACGCCGTGCCATCAGGCGAGCACCGGCCCAGCTTCGATATCGATCCAGGTTGTCAAAGACTCGCCCGGGCCCAGGGTTTGCCAGCCAGCATCGACGCCCCGTTGCTGCAGGTTGATCGCGTCCGTCACGCAGGTATATGGCTCGAAGCAGACGGCGTCGCGGTTTGGCGGCGTGTAAATCACCAGGTCACGAAAGCTTCCGGGGTTACGCTGAGTAACCTGCAGTCCGGCGGCTTCGTCGATCACCGTGCATTCGACGATGTCCTGCGGCACGCCGCTGAACACGTCGTCGAACCGGCGGCTGCCAAAGTACATTCCGTCGGACAGCGGCAAATCGTCGGCGATCGCCGTCTTCTCACCGCTTGGCAGGCACTCATCGAGCGACCATTGCTGCGTCACCGGCGCAGTCAGCAGGCACTTTGAGGCCTCGGAAGCGTCACTCAGCGGCAGCTTGAAGTAGGAATGTGTTCCCAGTCCCCACGGCAGCGCAACCTTGTCCGGATTGATAATCTGAAACACCGACCGCAGCGTGCCACCACTCAGCTCGTACCGCAGTCGGATCACGGAATCCGCTGGCCACAGGGATCGACGATCCGGAGCGTCAACGCTCAACTGAAACTCGCCGGTCACAAATCCCGGCCCCTGGTCGACGACCCGCCACGGACGGTCGATCACGAACCCGTGAATCGCGTTGCCGGTGTTGTCGTAACCGACCAGCGATTCCGGCAGAACGAACTCCTGTCCGTTCCACGAAAATCGTCCGCCACGGATGCGGTTCGGATACGGGAACAGAATCGGAATTCCGTTTCCACTTACGCGGCCCTCACCGTCTTCAAAACCAGGCTGCGAGTCGATCACGTCAACGAGCTGCCCGCCCCCGACATCAGCCTTGAATGAGAAACAGTTGAAACCCCGCTCGACACAAATATGAGCCGTCGAGGCAGAATCGGGCGAGCTGAGAGTAAGAACGGTCATGGTTAGCTTTCTGAGAATTCAGCACTCAATTCAGGCGGCCCAGCAAACAAATCAGTCAGTCAAGTGGCCCACTGCCAAATGCCAATTCCTTACTGCCCCCGCGGAGCGACAGCAGGTAGGCCATGATCTCGCGGAAGTCCTGCTCGGTCAGTGACTCTCCAAAGTTTGCCGGCATGGGCGACAGCGTCGATGGAAACTGTTCATCGATCAGCTTCTTTGCGACAGGCACTTCCTGCCCCTTGCTGTCGACCAGAACGATCTGCTCACCTTCGGTTCGCTTGATGAGCCCGCTGATGACCTTGCCTTCCGTTGTGACGATCGTCGTCGAACGAAACGCGACGTCGACGTTTCGATTCGGAGCGAGCACGTCTTCGACCAGTCGATCAAGACCTCGATTACCGATGCCATCGAGATTTGGCCCGACTTTCTTGCCCTGATCAGCGACCTGATGGCAGATCGAGCAGTTCTTCTTGAACAGCTCGGCCCCGATTGCAGGCGAAGACGTTCCTGCCGCAAACGACGCACGCCGCGCGTCAATCAGGTTCGCGAGACCCTCGTCTTCGCTCGGCAGACCATCCGTCAGTTTGCCCACGCGCTCCTTCTGCTCCGGCAATCCGGCTGCGGCGATCTTCTGAGCGATCGTCGGGCGAGTCAGGAGCCGAGCCGAGGCGGCTCCGGCCTCGACAAGTTCGATCAACTGCGTCATCGCCTTGCCGTCGACCAGCAACTGTTCGGCGAGCCGTTGCTGCTGACTGGCGGTCGCTGCCTGCATCGCCTGTTTCAGAATCTCCGGAACGGCAGCGGAGTTCCCATTAACCAGTGCGCCGATCGCCGCCTGCCAGGTCGCGTCGGTTAACCCTGGAAGGATCAGCGAATCGGCTACCGCGATCATCCGCGAATCACCGGCGAAGCCACCGACTGCGAGTCCAATCAGTCGCGTTGTCTCAGAACGCTCGTTCGATTTCTGCAGCAACGATTTCAGTTCCTCGCCGAACTCCCGCAACTGGAAGCGAACGATGATCGAGACGGCCTTCTGGCGATCCTCGGGCACGCGGCTCGGGTTAAGTCGCGGCTCTGAAAACCGCCCGACCGCCATCCAGGCGTAGGCGCCGCGAATGTCGCCGTCGACCAGCTCGATGAAGACTCGCCGGCCTGCCTGAGGCTGTGTCTTCCACTCCGTTCGGTGAGCCACGTCGTTTCGTGGCGGCATCGCCTCGTGCAGAACTTCCAGCGTTTCGGCGTCCCTCATGCGAATGAAAGTCGCGGCGTTAACCGGCTGGCCAGGCGGGCCAATGTGGCCCGCGGACCAGAACGAGAACTTCTCCTTCGCGCCGAATGGCGGCGACCGATAGATGCCGGTCCATTGCTCGCCCTTTGGAAAGCTGCTGTAGAGCAGCGACGACTTTTCACCGTCTGCCGAGTTGCGACGGTTGCTGACCACCCAGGGATTGCCTCGGTCAGGCGTTCCCGGATGCGGCAGGTAAGTCCACTCGACCGGCGCGTCTTCTGGTTTCACGTCGAGATGCAGCAATCGGCGAGCCAGTCGGGCCGCCCAGTCCTGCACAGCCGGGTCTGAGACATCTCGTTCGTCAAGCCCCTGCTTCACCGCTGCCAGCAGGTCGAGTTGGAAGCCGGCATCGTCAGCGAACCTTGTTTCCGCCAGAGCCACAACCTGAGCGAGCCTCTCGCCTGAAACCGTCGTCGCTATCTGCCGCAGGATCTCACCCAGCTTCGCCCGGTCGGAAATCTCAACGTCGGTCACATGCCGCAGCAGAAACGCTCCCGACGCTTCGCTGTCGAGCGCCAGACAGACATCCGCGATAAGCTGCTTGCCTGGCTGGTCGAGTTCGAGCGACGCGACGGTATCAAAGCCGCTCTTCGTCGCGAGATGATCGCGGAGAGCCATCCGGGTGACGTGTCGCAGATGCGGATCTGACTCAGGCGTCTCGCCATAAAGGGCGATCAACGGCACGATCAATTCCGGGAGCGGATGCCGCGCACTCGCCATTACGGCGGCGCGGCGAACGAGAGCCGCTGGATCACGGAACCCCTGTGCTAGCCACCGGGCCGCACCTGCTGGGGCAATCGCGAGATGGCCGTCTGCAGTCGCACCGAGTGCCCGGAAACCGTGAATGCGCAATTGAGCGGGGCTGTCTGCTGAGATCGCCGACGCGAGATCATCTTCCGAGAGTGACCCCTGCCGGTACAGCACCCAGAGGCATTGGATCCGACTCGCCGTCGGCTGTCCTTTATCGAGAAATGCTTTCCGTGCCGAGCCGACGGCTGTGTCGCCAAAGTGATCGGCCAGCCAATCGGCAATGAGCATCCGCCGCGTCAGGTTCGAGCTGCCGAGTTGCGAGACCAGCTCCTCGGCAGTGGCCGCCGTCAGATCCTGCTGCCCTGCCCTGTTCCGGCTGTCCGCTTTGCCCTTGTAGACGATCCGCCAGATGCGGCCCCGCTGTCGATCGCGACCGGGGTGATCGAGCGGCACTTCGTAGTGGCCGATGATCCGGTTGTAGAAGTCGGCAATGTACATCGCTCCGTCCGGACCAAGCTGCAGGTCAACCGGGCGGAACCAGGGGTCTGTCGAGATCAGCAGGTCGGCCTCTTCCTTCGCGCGAATGCTCGAACCTGTGTAAACCAGCGAGTTGCGGTTCACTCGCCCCGTCATCACGTTGCCACCGAACGCGTTGCCGCGGAACTCTTCCGGCCAGCGGTCATCCTCGACCAGACAGATTCCGCCGATCGCCGTCGAACCGTGCAGGTGGTCCATGACGTTCGGAACGAATCCCAGGCCGTCGTGTGGCTTGCCAAAGCTTTCGTAATACCCGCCGGCCAGCAGCAGCGTCACCGGCTTCGTGTGACAGTCGGCGCTGAACAGGTCGCCGTCTGAGTTGAACGCCATGCCGAACGGGTTGACCTGGCCGTGCGTGTGCTGCTCGATCCGCGAACCATCGAGCCGCAGCCGGAACGTATTGCCGCTCTGCATCGCGACAACGTGCCCGTCGGCGCCGGCAACTGACGAGTTGTTATTGAAGCCGTGGCAGGCATACAGCCAGCCGTCGAAGCCGCGAGTGAACGCGTTGCACATTCCGTGCGTGTCGCGAGTCGTATCGAACGGCCCGATCAGCTTTTCCCGGACATCCGCCTTACCGTCACCGTCGGTGTCCCGCAGAAACAGGATGTCTGGAATGCTGAAGCAGATGACGCCGTCGCGGTACGGATAAAGACCGATGGGAATGTTGAGGCCGTCGGCAAAGGTCGTCACGCGATCGACCCGCCCGTCGCCATCCGTATCTTCGAGCACCTTGATCGTGTCTCGGCCCGTCTGGTCCGCCGGAGCGGGTATCGGATACTCGACCGAATCCGTCACCCAGACCCGCCCTCGTGCGTCGAAAGCCAGATTCATCGGCTTGGCGATGTCCGGCTCGGCGGCGACCAGTTCGACTTCAAAGCCATCCGGAACCGAAAACGTCCGCAGTTCTTCGTCGGCAGTCAGCGGCTCAGTCGGTCGCACCACCGACCGAAACACATCCGGATCCTGCTTCGGTGGAGCAGCAACGTCCGCAGCCAGACTGCACTCGGTTTCCGTTGCCAGAAGAGCAATCAGCAAACTGGCAATCGCCCGCAGGACAACACCGCAACCGGACTCAGACTCATCGCGCATGAACGCCTCCAACGTCGAAAAGGAAGAGGCGAATGCTCGGCGGCGGCACGCTGCAGCGTCAAGCGTCAGCGGCCCGGTTTCAGTTCGGCGTGCTGTGGCGGCGTCTTCAGCCGCTCGTACAGCGCGATGACCCAGCGGCGGAAGTCGCGGTCGATCGAATCGAAGTCGTCCGTGCCCAGGACCGAGCACAGCGTGCGGGCTCCGCTGGGGTCGTTCGAGTGCTGGCGGCGGAACTTGCGGTAGAAGAACGGCAGCAGGCCACGTTCCTGCAGATACAGGCAGAAGTAGCGGGCCTGAGCGTACTGGACTTCCTGGTTGTCCGAGTCGACCTTACGAGCGGTGATCAGCGACTCCAGCGTCTTGAGCCGCCGCTGCTGCATGGCGTGCAGCAGATGATTCAGCCGCCAGTTCGACACGCCGACAAGCTGCAGGCCGTCCGGGGAGAAATCCGCTTCCTCGAAGACGGACGCGAGCCCCTCGTCAAACCACTCCGGCATCTGCGGGAAGTCGAAGTGCGCCAGTGCGTGAGTCAGCTCATGAGCCAGCGTGCCGTCGCCCGTCGACAGATTGAGTACGATGCGACGGTCCGGGCGGATGTAGTAGCCGTAGTAGTCAGTCGTGTTGCGGCGGTCGAGATGCCAGGACGCGTTGCGATAGGCTTCCTCGGACGAGAACAGCAGCAACGTGACCGGCTCATCCGGCGTGTGATCAAAGTATGCCAGCGACAACGCCCGAGCCGTCGGCAGAACTGTCTCGCGATACTGGCGGTCGAGTTCGCTTTCGGACACGTTCCCCGCCAGCACATATGGCGACCGCACGATGATCCGATCGCTCGAAGTCAGATGTTCTCGAAGCTGCCGGGCGCGCTCGTCACAGGCAACGTCGAGCTGGTTCTTCGCCGCCGCCCGCGAGCCATCATCCTGCGGAGCAAGCCCGTGTTCCGCACCGGCGTGCAGGGCGTCGACGTCAAAGTCCCGCTGGTGCTGGCTGCCTCGATCATCTGTTGCTGCCTGCGCGCTGAACTGCCCCCGCCCGACCGTCATGAAATAACAGCCGGCGATCAGCAGAACAGGTCCGAAGACAAGTGTGATCGCTCGCAGAAACATGGGCAAATAACAACTCGCAGAAACAAACGCCGACTGCTCGTTTTCGAACAGCAGGGATCCGCAGCTAACTGGCTTCCGGTCAGGAGGCACATACCGAACGCCAGACGTGGGCAGAGTCCTCAACAAGTGATCCTACTTTCGCGGTACCACTTCGACGTGACCCGGAATGTGTTTTCCGCTGAGGTTCCCCGGCAAAGCCCCGCACCTGCCAGCACCAGCCCTGCCGTCTGCAATGTCGCACGAACCACTTCAGCCGGCATGGCCCGCAGTCTCCGATCGTCGGAATGTCGCTGATCGCTCCGCGATCGAAGCGTCACCCCGTTATCTTACGGGCCGCTCAGCAAACGGTGCCGTTCGGCAATTCCACCTCGAACAATTGGCGGTTCCGTTTCGATCGCGGAGCGATCAACGACAAACGGCCAGGCATCGAAGCCTGCCTCGAAAAGAGAACGTTATGGACAGCCGCGCTTACGACCGCTTTGGAGCACACGTTTCCTCGGAAGCCGAGACGAAGGGCACTCACTTCGCCGTCTGGGCTCCGAATGCCCGCGAGGTGTCCGTAATCTCCGAGGCAAACGACTGGGAGCATGGAGTCACACCGTTGTCCCCATCCGACGACGGCGTCTGGAGCGGCTTCGTCGCAGGTATCCACAGTGGAACTCCCTACAAGTACTCGATCCGGACTCAAGCCGGCGAGCTGATCGACAAGGCCGACCCATACGGCTTCGCCTGCGAACTCCGACCACAAACCGCGTCCATCGTCCAGGACCTCTCCGGCTTCGACTGGCACGACGACGAGTGGCTGAATCGGCGACGTAACACGGACTGGCTCGCAAAACCGGTGTCGATTTACGAAGTCCACCTCGGTTCCTGGCGACGCCCAGCCGGGGGACGCGACTGGTTCTCGTACCAGGAACTGGCGGATCAACTGATCGAGTACTGCACCGACCTGGGCTACACGCACCTGCAACTGCTGCCCGTCACCGAGCATCCATTCGACGGATCGTGGGGTTACCAGGTCACCGCGTACTTTGCCCCGACCAGCCGCTTCGGAGCGCCGCACGACTTCATGGAGTTCGTCGACCGCTGCCATGAGGCAGGACTGGGCGTCCTGATCGACTGGGTGCCGGCTCATTTTCCGAACGATCCGCACGGCCTGGCGTGGTTCGACGGGACGGCTCTATACGAGCACGATGATCCGCGGCGCGGCATCCACCCGGATTGGAACACGCACATCTTCAATTACGGCCGCAAGGATGTCCGTGACTTCCTGCTGTCGAGTGCCCGCTTCTGGTGCGAGACGTACCACGTTGACGGCATCCGCGTCGACGCGGTTGCTTCGATGCTCTACCTCGACTACTCGCGCGACTCCGGCCAGTGGGTGCCGAACGAGCATGGCGGCCGCGAGAACCTCGACGCGATCTCGCTGCTGCGCGAACTCAACACGATGCTGCACGGTGAGTTCCCCGGCGTTCTGACAATTGCCGAGGAATCAACGGCCTGGCCGGGAGTCTCCAAGCCTGTCTACGACGGCGGCCTGGGTTTCACGATGAAGTGGGACATGGGCTGGATGCACGACACGCTGAAGTATCTGCGCCGAGATCCGATTCACCGCTGCCATCATCAGAATGATCTGTCGTTTCGCGCGATGTACGCCGCGTCGGAGAATTTCGTCCTGCCGCTCTCGCACGACGAAGTCGTTCACGGCAAACGTTCGCTGCTTTCGCAGATGCCCGGCGACGAGTGGCAGCGGTTCGCCAATCTGCGACTGCTCTACAGTTACCAGTACGCGACGCCCGGCAAGAAAATGCTGTTCATGGGCGGCGAACTGGGCCAGTGGACCGAGTGGAACCACGACGCCGAAATCGACTGGCCGCTTCAGGATGTCCCACACCACGCCGGCATCGGGCGACTGATCCGTGATCTGAACCAGTTCTACCGCGAGCACTCGGCCCTGCACGAACGCGACTGCGAGGCGGACGGTTTC
>JAPOLP010000706.1 GCA_029977045.1 Planctomycetota bacterium | reverse complement strand
GAAGCAGGGAGAACTCGGGTTGCGACCGCTGCCGTGCGAGACGGTCGGCGGCTACGTCTTCGTCAACCTGGACGAGGCGGCTCAGTCACTGCGCGAGTGGCTCGGTCCGATCGCCGATGTCCTGGAAGAGCGGACCGGGGAGGATGCCAGCTTCTGCTTCACTCGAGACTGGGAGATCGAAGCCAACTGGAAGGTGACTGTCGAGAACTCATTGGAGAGCTACCACGTCACCATGGTGCACGCTGGCACGTTCGGGCAGTCCCCCGACGCGGACGTTTGCTTTCACGAGTTCGGCGACGCGTGGCACTGGTTCGAGACGATCACGCCGTACGAACCAGCCAGTTTGAAGTCCCGCATCCGGCGTCGAATCAAAGCGTTTATTGGGCAGGGCGAAGTCGGTCGGTACCGCCAGTGGTTGCGGCATCCGAATCTGGAAATCGTCGAGGCAGGTCCAGTCACGATCGTCACCAGCGTGATGCCGATCTCACCCGGTCGCTGCTCGCGCCGGTTGAGAATGTTCTGCAATACCGGGCCACGAAACTCGATCGTTCGCCGCATGACCGGCAAGCTGACGGATCGGTTTTACAGCCGCCTGATCAATCGCGTGCAGGACGAGGATGGAGCCGTTCTCCCGTCCGTCCAGCGCGGCCTCGCGTCGCCGCTGCAGCCGTTCGGAGCTGGCTTGATCTCGATCCGTGAAGAACGCCTCTTACACTTCCAGCAGGCGATCCTGAACGCCGTCGCGTCGGACGCTGAATCGCCAGTCGGCAGCAGCTCGGTCGCAGAATCAAAGCCCCCCGCAAACGCAGCCTGACAGGGACGTTCAACGTAGCGCGATTGCGAAGAACGCAGCTGCAACGAATGTCGGGTGGCTGGGGTCGAGGAGCGAGGCACGAGCGACGAGTCCCCAGTCCTGGTACATCGTCTCGCCGCCTCAGTTGAGCACGCTACTCTCAGCGACGAAAGTGCCGTCTGCCTGTGTGCCACTGGCTCTGCCAGTGCCTGTATCTCAAAGACGACAAAGGCACGAAGCACTGGCAGAACCAGTGGCACACAGACTTCTCTCCGCTAGTAATCCAGTTCGCGCCAGCTTTAGCCGTCCTCGTCGCAGAAGCTCACCATGTCCGAGTTTGAACTCGTCAGCGAATTCCCGCCTGCCGGTGATCAGCCGAAAGCGATCGACGCTCTGGTGCGCGGGTTTGAAGAGGGCAGGCACGATCAGGTGCTGCTCGGCGTGACCGGGTACGGCAAGACGTTCACGATGGCCAACGTCATCGCCCGGCTGAACCGTCCGACGCTCGTCCTCTCGCACAACAAGACGCTGGCCGCTCAGCTGTATGGCGAGTTCCGCGAGTTCTTCCCCAACAACGCCGTCGCCTACTTCGTCAGCTATTACGACTACTATCAGCCCGAGGCGTACATACCGGCGCGGGACATCTACATCGAGAAGGACTCGTCGATCAACGAGGAGATCGACCGGCTGCGGCTGCTGGCGACGAGTGCTCTGGTCAGCCGCCGCGATGTTGTCGTCGTCGCCAGCGTGAGTTGCATCTACGGTCTCGGTTCGCCGAAGGACTATCTGGAGATGATGGTCCCGCTGCAGATCGGCGACGTCATCGATCGCGACCGGCTGCTGCTGAAGCTCGTCGACATCCATTACGACCGGAACGACTACGAACTAGCGCGCGGTCGGTTCCGGGCTCGCGGCGACGTCATCGAAGTCTGGCCGGCGTACGAGGAATTCGCGTTCCGCATCGAACTGTGGGGCGACGAGGTCGAGAGCCTGTCGATCATCAATCCGCTGACCGGCGAGGAAAGCAGGAAGCAGCAGGACATCTACATCTACCCGGCCAAGCACTTCGTCATGCCGATGGAGCGGATCGAAAAGGCGGTCCTGGAAATCGAAGCCGAGCTGCATCACCGGCTGGAAGAGTTCAAGCGGCAGGGCAAGCTGCTGGAAGCTCAGCGGCTGCAGGCACGCACGCGGTACGACGTCGAACTGCTCCGCGAAGCCGGCTTCTGTCCGGGCATCGAGAACTACAGCCGGGCACTCGCGGGCCGCAAACCGGGCGAGCCGCCGTACACGCTGCTGGACTTCTTCCCGGACGACGGCCTGATCATGGTTGACGAGTCGCACGTCACGATCCCGCAGATCCGAGCGATGTGGGCCGGCGACAACTCGCGCAAGACAACGCTGGTCGAGCACGGCTTCCGCCTGCCAATGGCGCTCGACAACCGCCCGCTGAAATTCGACGAGTGGAACGCGCGACCGGGACAGCGGCTGTTTGTCTCGGCGACGCCCGCCGACTGGGAACTCGAACAGACGAAGGGCGAAGTTGTCGAGCAGATCATTCGACCGACCGGCCTGGTCGACCCGCAGATTCACATCGTCCCGGCCCGCGGCCAGGTTCCGCATCTGATGGGCGAAATCCGCAAACGGGCCGAGGTCGGCGAACGCGTCCTGGTCACGACACTGACCAAACGCCTGTCCGAAGACCTGACGACGTTCCTGCTCGAAGAAGGCATCCGCTGCAAGTGGCTGCACTCGGAACTGGACGCGATCGAGCGGGTCGAAATCCTGCGCGAACTGCGCGAGGGCAAGTTCGACGCGGTCGTCGGCGTCAACCTGCTGCGTGAAGGCCTCGACCTGCCGGAAGTCTCACTGGTCGCGATCCTCGACGCTGATAAGGAAGGCTTCCTCCGCAGCGCGACGAGCCTCATCCAGACGATCGGCCGCTCAGCCAGAAACGTGAACGCCGAGGTCTTCCTCTACGCGGATACGGTGACGCCGTCGATGCAGGAAGCAATCGACGAAACCAACCGCCGCCGTGAACTGCAGGTTGCGTACAACGAAGAGCACGGCATCACGCCGGAGACGATCCGCAAGGCCATCCGCCGCGGCATCGAAGAAGAGATCCAGGCCCGCCAGGTCGTGCAGAAAGCCGCCGGCGTTGACGACACGCAGTACATCACGCAGGAGTTCGTCAACGAACTCGAAGCCGAGATGCTCTCGGCAGCGGAGAACCTTGAATTCGAACGAGCCGCCCAACTCCGCGACCGGATCATGCAACTCAAACAACAGATCGGCCAGAATGTCTCAATGAGCGACTCCGCTCCGTCATCCCCCCAAACCCAAAAGCCCCGCCGAGGCCGCAAAGGCTCCAGCAAACGAGTCCCCAAGCCACACAAGCCGTCGTGACGCCGTTAGAAACATGCTGAAAGACGTGCGATCGGAGAGTCGGCGACGTCTCGATCGTCTTTCAAGCTCGGGATCCGCGTCTATTTCGATTCCGATGACGCAGTTGGTGGCGCCGGGGGAGCCGGGGGAGCTGGAGGCTTGGTCGACGCAGTCGGAGGTGCGGGCGGGTTGTATCCCCCCCTTGCATATCGCTCGACGGTGGTGTCAGGAAGGGCGTTGATTCCTTTTGCAACGTCAACTGGCTTCTCTGCCATGGATTCATCCTTCTGTGGTTGGAGCGACGAAATCGACGAAGACAACTTCGGTAGCTGGGATAAGTGTAGCCCAGACATTCTCAAGCGAAACAGACGTTTCATCGACAAGCCATTCAGCTTCCGCCATCAGGAAATGGCCACTGTCAGGATAGTTCGGCCACTCGAGCGCTTTTCCGTACAAACGCCTTCGGTCGTTCAGGTGAAGTACGACCCAGAGGGGACATTCGTTGAACGCACGGTACCACTCACCGGGATAGGCACTTTGTTTTGTCCAAGTCCACGACCGATTGTGATCTGTTCTTTGAAAACGCCAGTTCCGGCAGATCAACAGTCTGTGGATTGTGTTGTTGTTTGCGAGCACGGCGAGAAACGCGCCGAGCAATATTGCCAGGAACATGGAGCAAGCGAGCTGAATCTCGTCAGACCACCATGT
>JAPOLP010000042.1 GCA_029977045.1 Planctomycetota bacterium | reverse complement strand
CGGCGAGGTACCACAGTTCGTGTTCGTGTTCGTGCGACCGTTCCTCACGCTGCTCAATCAGCCCGTACATCGATTCGCAGCTTTGATGCGGAAATGACTGCAGGCAGTGCATGAGCCGATCCCAGACCTGCGGGATCACTTTGTGATTGTTCGCGTCCGGCGAGAGCGCGTGAATGAATGGAGCCTCGCAGCCGACGATGAGCAGCTCCGGCTTCTCGACAATCTGAGGCTGCTGCATGGTGGGATATCTCCTGAGCCGATCGAGCTGTCGACGACTTCAGTCGAACAATGCCCGGATATCAGCATCCAACACGTAATCAACTGGCCGCTTGCCGCTCTTGTTGCGAAGTGACGGGTCGGCTCCGCGTCTGAGCAGCAGCGTGATAATCTCGATCGCTTCGGCTCTCCGCCCTGCCGTTCCCGGAGCACCAGTCGTCGTGACCGCTCGATGCAACGGCGCTCCGCCCGAGCGTTTGCACTGCTGATTGACGTTCGCCCCGTGCTTAATCAGCGTGGCGACGGCGGTCGGACTGCGAAACCTCACTGCGTGGTGCAGCGCGGTCACTCCGTTCTTGTCCGTCGCGTGGATGTCCGCCCCGGCGGCCAGCAGTCTCTCAATCGCCCGCAGCTGCTCATCCGGCACCGGGTTTCGGTCACAGCAGATTAAGGCAAGTGTTTCAGGCATAGCCGACGCGAGCCTTCAGAGATTACTGCACCAGCCCCTTTGTCAGTTCCATGAAGGCGGTTTCGAGATTCGTCTCTTCTTCGCGGAACAGCGTTAGGCGGCAGCCGCCTTCGAGCAGGAGCTGGGGGATGTCGCTGTAGTCTTCGACTTCGGGTTTCAGCGCGGCTTCGATCAGCGCGGTGCTAGTGATGTTGACTGAGTCGACAAGATCAGACTGTTCGAGCAGGCCGGCGGCTTTGTCGGCGTCATTCTTGACGCGGATGTGCAGCAGGATGCGCTGGCGGGCCTTGCGCATGACTTCGTCGACGTAGCCATCGACGATCAGGTTGCCCTTTTCGATCATCCCGACGCGGGTGCAGACGTCAGCCAGCTCCGGCAGGATGTGGCTCGACACGATCACCGTCTTCTTCATGCTGCCCAGGCGTTTGAGCAGGTTGCGGATTTCAATACGAGCACGCTGGTCGAGACCGCTGGCGGGTTCGTCGAGCAGCAGGACCTGCGGGTCGTGCAGCATGACTCGCGCCAGGCCGATGCGTTGCGTCTGTCCGCGTGAGAGCTGATTGACCATCGCGTCACGTTTGAACGCCATGTCGACCAGTTCGAGCTTCTCTTCGACGACCTTTCGGCGGGCTTCCGGTTTGACACGATAGGCCGCCGCAAAAAATTCGAGGTACTCGACGACGGTCATGTCCTCGTACACGCCGAAGAAGTCGGGCATGAAGCCGACCAGACGGCGGATTTCCTGCGAGTGCGTGTAGATCGACTTTCCACAGACGTACGCCTCGCCGTAATCCGGCTGCAGCAGCGTCGCGATCATCCGCATCGTCGTCGTTTTGCCGGATCCGTTCGGTCCGATAAACCCGAAGACGTCGCCTTCCTCGAGTTTCAGATCGATATGGTTGACGGCAATCAGATCGCCGTAACGTTTTGTGAGCTGGCTTGTTTTGATCACGGATGCGGCTCGGGATTTGTCTGCAGTGTCAACTGGTGAGAAACCTGGCGGTGTGAGACAATGCGCGTCCCTCCCGGCCAGGCGGTCCGGTAAGTTACCGACTGCCCAGGTCGAAAGAAACATCCCCCCCCACGCCCCTTCACAGCAGATTCACGCGACAGCCTGACTCCGTGCCGAAGTCTGTCAAACAGGCTCAGGCTCGGTACGAACAGAAGGAAACGAAGTTAACGAAGAGACCAGTGCTTCCGTCTTCGTTGCCTTCTTATCTTCTGTTCAAGAATTGCAGCATTCGCGTGCCCACCGCTTGATTCAAAGTCAGGTTTTCCGATGCCTACCCGTCGCCTGCTTTCTGCACTTTCGATGCTCGTCGTCGCCGCCGGTCTGGACTCAGCCAGCGCAGACGAAGCTGAGCATTTTTTTGAGACGCGCATCCGTCCGGTGCTGATCGAGAAGTGCTTCAAGTGTCACGGCGGCGACAAGGTCAGCAGCGAGTTGCGAGTCGATTCGCGGGAAGCACTGCTGAAGGGCGGAGAGTACGGACAGCCGAGCATCGTTCCCGGCAAGCCGGAAGAAAGTCTGCTGATCGACGCCATCGATCCGGGCAACGATGACATCGTCATGCCGCCGAAGGAGACGCTGTCGGCATCTGTGGTCGAGGATTTCCGCACGTGGATTCGCAACGGAGCCGTCTGGCCGAAGGCTCCGGGATCAGGGCCGCTGGATCCTGCGTTCGTCGCGGAAGGCCACTGGGCTTTTCGACCGATCAAACGCCCTGCTCTTCCGACCGTGCAGAATGCCGAGTGGGCGAGCAACGAAGTCGACCAGTTCGTGCTCGCGAAGCAGGAAGCCGCCGGCCTGTCGCCGTCTCCACGAGCCGACCGAGCCGCGCTCATCCGCCGGCTGAGTTTCGACCTGCTGGGCCTGCCGCCGACCTACGACGAGGTGCGGGCATTTGTCGCTGACGAATCACCTTATGCCTGGCCGCGGCTCGTCGATCAGTACCTTGCGTCGCCCGAGTACGGCGAACGCTGGGGCCGGCACTGGCTCGACGTCGCTCGTTATGCCGACACGAAGGGCTACGTTTTCACTGCGGATCGCAACTATCCGTTCGCGTATGCCTACCGTGACTGGGTGATTCGCAGCCTGAACGAGGACCTTCCGTACGATGACTTTCTGATCCGACAGATCGCGGCCGACTGGCTGACCGGCGACGGTACGCTGCCACAGAGCGAACTCGCGGCGATGGGTTTCCTGACGCTCGGTCGCCGCTTTCTCAACAACAGAAACGACATCATCGATGACCGCATCGACGTACTGACACGCGGGACGATGGCGCTCACTGTGACCTGCACTCGCTGTCACGACCACAAGTACGACCCGATTTCGCAGGCCGACTATTACGGGCTGTATGGTGTCTTCGCGAGTTCCACCGAACCGGAGAAACCAGAAGGCGCGATGCCGTTGCTGGAAGCGGACAAGCCGTTCGAGCCTTACGTCTTCCTGCGTGGCCAGCCAGGCAATCGTGGCCCGAACGTTAAACGGCAGTTCCTCGAAGTGCTCGCCGTGCCCGACCAGAAGCCGTTTGAAAAAGGCAGCGGTCGCCTGGAGCTCGCACAGTCGATCGCGAGTGCCGACAACCCGCTGACGGCGCGAGTCTTCGTCAATCGAATCTGGCGGCAGCATTTTCACGCGTCGATGGTGACAACCCCAAGCGACTTCGGCCTGCGCTGCGATCCGCCGACGCATCCGGAACTGCTCGACTGGCTGGCTGCGGACCTCATTGAGAACGGCTGGTCGATCAAATCGCTGCACCGCAACATCCTGCTCTCGGCGACGTGGCAACAGAGCAGCGTTGACGCTCTAGCGAAACGGGCGATCGACTCCGAGAACCGTCTGCTGTGGCGGATGAACCGCGGTCGCCTGGAACTCGAACCGATGCGGGATTCGATCCTCGCTGTCTCCGGAACGCTCGATCGCGCGATGACTGGCGCGTCGGTCGACATCATTAAGACTCCGACGACACCGCGGCGCACGGTTTACGGATTCATCGATCGCCAGAACCTGCCGGCTCTGTTCCGCACGTTCGACTTTGCGATTCCCGACACGCACAGTCCCGGTCGTTTTAAGACGTCCGTGCCGCAGCAGACGCTATATCTGCGGAACAGCCCGTTCGTCGCGAATCAGATTACGGCTCTGGTGAAGTCGCTGCCGGATGACTCACCATCAATCCGCATTCGGGACCTCTTCCGCCGGGTGCTCTCTCGCGACCCGTCAGCAGATGAAATCCAGCAGTGCGAGCAGTTTCTGCAGCAGCCACCGGTAACGTCGCATCCAGAAGGCCAGTTTGCCTGGTCGTACGGTTATGGACGCTTTGACGCCGAGGCCGGACGGCTGGCGGGTTTCACTCCGCTGCCGCACTTCACCGGCGAGTCCTGGCAGGGCAGCGACAAATTGCCGGACCCAAAACTCGGCTGGGTGTTTCTGCGAGCGGACAGTGGCCATCCAGGAGACACCGACCACGCCGCCGTGCTCCGTTGGACCGCTCCGCGTCCAATGACGCTGCGGCTGAACGGCAGGCTGAAGAACTCGACTGAACAGGGTAACGGCGTCGAAGCGATCCTCGTCGCTGCCGACAAAGTCGTCGGACGCTGGACCGCGAGTAACGGACAGGCCGAGACCGACTCGGAGCCCTTCAGCGTCGAAGCCGGCCAGCACGTCGACCTGATCATCGACAGCCGAGGCGACGTCTCTCACGACAGCTTCAACTGGCGGCCCGTCCTGCGCGACGCCAGCGGCAACGCAGCCACCGAATGGAACGCCGCCCGGGACTTCCACGGCCCCGCACCATCTGAACTCGATGCCTGGTCCCTGCTCGCGCAGGTGCTCGTTCTGTCTAACGAGTTTCAGTTCGTGGACTGATGCAGGCACTGCCTATGGCAACGGAATGAGTTTCGTTCTACGACGGTGCATTAACGTGGCGTCACGCGCGTGAGGCCGGCGGAGGTGGCGAGCCAGAGGTCGCTGTCGATCGTGACGCCGGCATACGTTGAATACGTCGTGCTCATCCGGAAGCCGTCTCGCAGGCCGTACATGCGGAAGTCGCCGCCGTCGGGGTCGATGCTGTAAAAGCCGGCGCTGCGGAAGCGTGCCCAGGGACTACCGCCGAACCAGACTCGACCACCGCGCTCGATGACGAATTCGACGCTGTAGCCGGCTTTGCCTGCGTCACTGAACCAGGCGTCGCGGTAGTTGTTTGCCGTCGCTGCGTCGCAGTTGAACGGAACGATCTCGCGCCCGTAGGTCGAAGCCCAGACATGCGACATTCCAGCGAAGACCGCCACGCTGCCGGGACCAGAAGGCACTTTGACGGTCGTCCATTTTCCAGAAGCCGGATCGAGTTCATGCACAGTTGACCGCGTCGTTGCGAGCAGGTGACCGTTCAGAACGACGAGGTGCGAAGGCGCAATTGCCGGCGCGTCCTCGCCATCGAGAACCTTGACCGAACCATCGGCGTTGATCCGGATGACTCCGCCAGCGGCTCCCGTGCCGAGCCCGACATACACGCCGGCTTCTGACGCGGCCAGCGAGATCACTCGGTTATCGGGCAGCCATTCGGACGCGGAGAGTTCCTCAGCCGTCGACCATTGCTTCCAGTCGCCGCCCTTCAGGCTCCCTCGCCATACGCCGTCGCTCGCCGTGCCGACCCACAGGTCACCGCCGCTCACTGCCATCGTCGTCACGCGACCGAACTGAGTTGTCAGCGTGCGCCATGTTTCCGTTTGCGGCTCGAATGCCAGCACGCCCTGAGCGACACCACCCAGAAACCCGCCGGCGCAGAACAGGGTCGACCCGTCCGTCGCCAGCACGCGGCACATCAGCGGCTTGCCGGTCGGACCGTCGAAATACGCAACGTCGATGTCGTGGTCTTCACGCAACGGCACACCGCCGAGTTCGCGGATGTACTCCTCGACCGGACTGTTGTCGCGGAGGCTCGGCACACGCTCAGCAGCACCGACCATGACTTCGAGTGCCTTGCTTGGCTGCTTGAGGTCGCGGTAGCAAAGCCCGATCTCGACGGCGTAACGCCCAGCCGCGAGTGAGGTCCGCTCGTGCGGCTTGAACGACTCCAGCATTTTCAGCGCTTCTGCCGGTTGCCCGCTGAGCCGCAGGCAGCGCGACGCCGCTACGGGATAAGTCGTCGCCAGAGTTTCGTGATACGTCGACTTGCCGCCCTTCAGCGCGTTGGCTGCGATGAGGTACCACCGGGCAGCCGAGGGAAAGTCTTTCTGATACTCGGCCCGTTGCCCGAGCGTCCAGGCTCCGACTTTTTTCAGTTCGATCTGATCCCCTTCGGCCCAGCGTTCAAGACGATCGATCTGCTCGATTCGAGCGGGATTACCACTGCGGGAAACAAGTCCCGTCAGAGAGCGTACGCCAAGAGCCAACTGGTACGCGTACTCTGCATCCAGCTTTTCTGCCGCCGTCGCGGCAGACTCAAGCATCAACGGCGAGATCGCCTTGTTGTCGATCTTCCCCAGCAGCGGAGCCAGCGTTGACGGCAGCCGAGCCCACAGTTGATCGCGGTAACCGTCGGGCATGTTCTGAAACGCGAACAGCAGTTGTTTCGCCGCGCGGTCGTACTGACCGTCAGGAACCCGTCCGCTGTGATGATGAAAACTGATCTCGGCGAGCAACCGCAGCGAGACAGCTCGCAGTTCGTCGTTCTCCGCAGCAGCGGCACGTCGCAGCAGTTCGTCGGCCCGCTCCGAATTCCAGATCTCTGGAATGTGGAACGAGTAACAGAAGCCGAGTGCGTACGCGGCGTCGGTCCGGTCGGGTCTGATAAACAGAGTCGATTCGAGCCGGTCGATCGACTTTTTCAGCAACGCTCGCCCCAGCGGCGAATCGGCTACGGCGATACTGGAGCCCGAGGCCAGCCACCGACCGGGCAATTCAAACCCGCGATGGCTGAAGTCAATCGGTCGCGTGCGATGGAACCGGCGCAGGTCTGAGGCGACTTTTTCAAACAGCGAATCGACTTCGTTGCGTTCTCTAAGTGTTCCCGGCGCCTTGCTGACCTCGTCGCTTGAACTGACCAGCCGACCGGCGAACTGATCGACCTGATGGGCGAGTGCGACTTCCAGTCCTTCAGGCTCGGTCTCGAACTGAAAGTCGCGGACTGCCTTGTTCGACGCCGCGTGAATCAGCTCGCCGGTCACGACGACGCGAAACCTTCCGCCGTCGTTCTTTTTGTCGACCGTTCCTCGCACCAGAAACGCTGCCGCCCGCGTTGGCAACGTCTTCGGCAAGCGACTGCGATCGACGAGGGCTGACTGAATCAAATCGAACTCGCGCAGCAGTTCCTGCATGTTCGACCGCTGCAGGACTCGAAAGCCCTGCGGCTTCGAGTCGTTCGTTTCGGTTGTCTCGGTCGGCTGTTTGCCGCCGCCATCAGCCTCGGCCTCTCCGCGAGCCAGCCGGTCGCTCCACAGCCGCAGGCGAGTTGCCACCATGTCGCGCAGCCCGAGTTCCAGCGGTCGCAGCCGATCGAATCGTCCGAGACTTTCAAACGGCGCGACGGCAACGGTGACCAGTGGACGTTCCGGCTGGGCCCGGATCAGCGAGAGGTAGTCGGCAATCTGCGTCGCTGTCTCATCGAGTCGTGCTTCGTCTACGGTCACAACCGCAACGCCGCGAATCACGCCGGTCAGGGACTCGACAACTCGGACCAGCACCCGTTGTTGCGGTTCATCGTTCGCCGCTGAAGTTGCATCGTCACGCGGGGTGTTTCCGTCTGACGCAGACTGAGTTGCTGCGTCTGGCTCAAGCAACTTCAGCGTCACGATCAAATCCGCCGAGGCGATCTTTCCGAGTTGCAGCCGAGCGTTGCTGTTTTCTGCGAGCCCCTCGCTCAGTGCCAGTTCCAGTAGAGCGAGATCGATCTGCCGCCGCTCCACGACGCTGAACTGCGGTCGCGATGCAACGTCGACTTCCAGCAGCGGCAGCAGCGACGCCACGAGTTTCTGGTCGGCGGCGTTTGCTTCCGCATGAACACTGGCCGTCAAAGAAACCGTCGTTGGCTTGCCAGCGACGTCGGCTCCGGCAGCGAACGATGTCAGCGCCAGGACGACGAGCAGAGCGTTTACGGCGAATGATGGAGCCATGAGGAGCGTTCCGTGGTGAGATCGATGCATGGAAGCAGGCAGTCAATTAGATCGCCGACGAGATGAGGCACCTGGATCACGAAGTGATCACAGAAAGTAGCCGGGGGTCGAAGTCCCCCGGAAAACAGGTAGAGACGTTGCATCCTGAAGGGAAGCCAGCAGCCCGTATCTGGTGATGTCCGATTCTGGCATCCCTTCAGGATGCGACTTTGGAGCCCAGGGTCCGGGGGGTCTTCGTTGCGCTTCGATCCCTTCGGGAAATAACTTCTTCCTGCCGTATTTCATACGGCCTACTTCTGGACGAGTTTGGGCAGCAGTCGCGTTGCAATCTGTGATCCCGCTTCCTGCAGAGCAGCCTTTCCGGCGATCTGCTCGGCGAGATCAACGGCGACGGTGACCTCCCGGTCGATGGCGATGACGCGACCGGTTTCGCGTTCGACAGCCTTCAGCTCGAGGCGAGATTTCACTGAATGCAGGTTGCCGTGCCGGGATGCGAATTGGCTGAAGCCTTCGCCGATCAGCAGAACGTCCGCCGAGTTTCGGTCACCGCGTTCGCGATCGATGACGTTGAAGCCCAGCTCGCGGCACAGCAGTGTCAGCTCGGTCTCGGCAGCAGGATCAATCGTTGCCTGTCCGATGTGGCGTTCCGAAACTTCAATCCACACGCTCGGTCGCTTGCTCTTACCGAGCTTCTTCTTGAGAGCCGCGATGACGTCTTTCTTCTTTGCGGGATGAGCGACAAGTTCTGAACCTCGTTCGATAATCGTCTTCGACACGTCAGCCGTCAGACGTTCCACCAGACCGTCGAGATTGTCATCCAGGCGTCCCTTGGCAGAGGCTCCCAGCACGCGAGTCGTTTCGGTGCCGATAACTTTCGCGACGAGGTAGAGATTTTCGCCGTTCACGATGACCGACCCGGTGACGATGATCTTCGCCCCGGTGAGATGTCCGACCTGCGTTGCCTGCGCCGGGCTTACCAGGCCGGACAGGTTCAGTTCCTGCTCGTCGAACAGCTTTTTCACGTCTTCGCGTTCGACGAGATAGAGGTTCGGGTTCGTCACCAGCCCCACGAACAGCAGGTCGGAAACCTGAGTTCCCAGCTCGGCAGCCTCACGGCCTCGTTCCTGAAACGGCAGAACCGCGACGGGATAAACAGACGGAGTCTCGTCCTTCTGTTTGTCGTCGTCAGCCCGCAGCGTGGTACTGCTTAGAAGGACGATTGCCAGCAAAGCCGGCACGAATGTTCGACGCAACATGATTAGTCTCCTTGAGAGAAGTTGTTGTTTTCGCAGGCTGGACCGAGTGCAGTGAGTTCCGGCGTGTTGACTGAATCTCTGCCGGAACTGCACTCAGTCCGGCCCCTCGATCTATTCCGGTTCAGAAGCCGACAGCGACTCCAGAATCCGAACCAGCAGATAACGCGGTGTGGGACCGCTGTCCCAATGCTCGACAATCCGAAAGCCGCAGAAGATCAGAACGCCACCACTTTCGGGATATCGCAGCTCCAGCCACGGCCAGCTGAAGTTGTCATTCGAAACTGTCGCCTGCATTCGACCACGGACTGCTCCGATTCGCAGGCCCCGCGACGGGACAGCGTTGCGGCTACCAGGCCAGGCTTTTGAGTCGAGCCGCTTGTCGAATTCCGTGATCACGGACTGGCGAACAAGACGCAGCTCGCCAGTTGTTTGACCGTTGTCGTCGTCAAATCCTGGCACGAAAAACGTGCCTTCCTCAGGAGCCAGCACGATGACTCGCCGGCCAGCCTGTGCCGCTTCGACAGCCGTGTCGATCAGCGTGCTTTTCGCGAGCGAGACTCCCTCGCCAATGATCAGGAGTCGATTCCGGTTTGCGATGTCGGACGAGTCGTCAGGCAGTGCGGAACTCAAACTCCGCGACTGTTGAAACGGCAATTCGATGGATTTCAAAGCGTCGCGTGTCCGTTCCTCCGGATCGAACAGTTCCAGCTGCAGATTCTCAGCCCACGCTGACCGACCGGCGATTGGATTTTGTGGAAACAGCCATAGCGAACGCTGCAGTCTTGCGGCTGCGGAATCTTCGCCGCGCGGGACGAATTCGGCGGTGACCTGAGTCTGATAGATGACGTCATCCCGAACTTCCGGGAGCTGCAGATCGAAGCTCGCTGTTGGACCGTCGTCGCTCTGGCGAACGTCAGCCTCACCGCGATTCAGCGTGCGCTGCTGTGCCGAATGCGACCACTGCAACGTCCCTTCGACGGGCTGTTCTGATTTCACACGAATCGCGATCGTGACCGTGTCGCCCGAGAAGGCGGTTGAGACGTCTTCGACAGGGACGAGCCGAATCTCGTCCGCAGAGAGAACTGTTGAGGACGAAAGAACAACTGCCAGCAGCAACCAGAGAAGTTGCCGTGCTTTGTACGACATGCTGAGTCCGGCAAGGCGGCCCATTACCCCACCTCCGGATCGAGCAACGCGACTGTCTGAAACACGCGGTATTCGGCACCGGCGTGTCTGGTCTCCAGAATCTGCTGCGGCTGGCCGTTGCGGCAGAGCGCCGACGACTCGGCATCAAGCTGCAGATCTCCGCCGAGCTTCAGACTGCAATCCACGGCGATCAGTCCGTCGGGAAGTTCGTAAGACCACAGCTGCACCGCATCGCTGGATTGCTCATTTGAAGCAACACGAATCCGCTCTTCCTGACGCGCGGAGATATCCATCGCCCAGGCGACCTGCCAGTCCGCGGTGCTGTCTTCTCGGCGAATGACAACCAGCCGAATCGCGACGCGTCGGTTGTCTGAGGGATCCGATGCGGAGGTCGCCGACGGATCGCTGAGTCCCAGTTCGACGCTTCGACCGTCTTCGGCGAGCCAGGCAAGCTGGCCGTCAAACAGCGTTTCCATTTCATCCAGCAATGCGGCCTTGTTGTGAAGCTGTTCGTCCCGCAGCCAGGCAGATTCAGGTGGAGTTTCCGCGAGAGTGACCATTGTCGGCTCGCGAAGTTTTGTTCCGAGGAACACGCCCAGCGAGAGAAGCAGCATCGCGGCGACCGCGACGACAAGTTGCGCCGTCCTGCGTTTCGGCTCGAATCGGACGCACTGCCCGGCTCCAAATCCGGTTCGCGCTCCTGCCAGCGTCAGCGATGGCGGCTGGCTGCGAGTAGTTTCCGAATGCCCCTCAACAGCTGCCGCCAGGATCTGCTGGTGAAGATTCTCCAGCCGGCTCGGCGAGTCCGACTGGTTGTCCCAGTCAGTCAGCAGCTGGTCGAGATGTTCGTCGTCGCGGTTGATTGTCATGGCAGATGCTCCGCGAGAAGTTGTTTCAACTGCTGGCGAGCCTGGTGAACTCGCCAGTACATCGTGTCGGTCGAGCAGCCTTCGATTTCCGCCGCCGTTGCTGCTGACTGTTTCTGCAGGCAGACGAGCACAACGGCCGCTCGCAGTTGCGGCGAAAGTTGTCCCAGAGCTGCCTGGACGTCGGTCGTGAGTTCCGCCAGCAGGACAGCGCCGTCAGGTCGGCCGTGCTCTACGACTGAGCCTTCCGGCAATTCACTGTGAAATTCGACACGCGATCGACCATGCCGTCGCAGAAACGATCGAGCACAGTTCATCGCGATCTGAAACAGCCAGGTGGAGAACTCGGACCGGCCTTCAAAGCGGGCCACGCCGCGAGCGACTCGCAGAAACACGTCCTGTGTGACGTCGTCCGCTGCGTCGTGATCGAGCAG
Source organism: Planctomycetota bacterium (assembly GCA_029977045.1). GTDB lineage: Bacteria > Planctomycetota > Planctomycetia > Planctomycetales > Planctomycetaceae > JAPOLP01. Next base: position 3,656 of record JAPOLP010000042.1, on the reverse strand, counting down.
CATCTGAAAGACCAGACTGCGAACCGGCTTCAGATGTCGGCGCAGCAGTTCGTCGAGAAACTCGCTCCGCCCGGTCTCCCGAAACTGCTGCAGCAGATGTTGATCAGACTCCGCCAAACCCGCCTCGCTGCTTCTGAAGTTGCCTGTCCGGAAGAGTGAGACCTCGCCGGGAGACGAATCCTGGCCGGAATTTCGCGAGTTTTCCCGGTCACACTTGCCAAGGTAGCGGAAGGGCGCAAGCCCAATGTCCCCCGCGTTGTGGCGAATCAGCCGGCACGCGCTAGCGTCCGGTTCCGGAAAGTCCGGAAAACCGTGAGCTAGCGCTCGGCGGCTGATGGCAACTCGGGGACCATTGGGCGCAAGCTGTCCGGTGTTCGTGGGCTGAAGGGTAATTCGACCGGACGGCTTGCGCCGTTCCGCTACCTGCTTCAACTTACGGAATCTGCAGGCCGCAGTTGCGCAGCATCGCGATGGTTTCCAGCAGAGGCAGGCCGATGATGGCTGTGTGGTCCTGCGTCTCGATCCGCTCGAACAGCGCGATGCCCTGAGATTCGATTTTGTAGGAGCCTGCGCAGTCGACCGGGTTGTCGAAGGCGACGTAACGCTCGATCTCGTGGCGGAACAGTCGCCGCATCTGCAGCTTCGTGATCTCGATGTGCAGCCGCGTGCGGTACTCGTGCCAGACAGCGACCGCCGTGATCAGCCGGTGCTCGCGTCCGGCCATCTTCTGCAGTTGAGCGATCGCGCCCTCAGGCGAACCTGGTTTGCCGAGCAGTTCACCATCGAGATCAACAACCTGATCGCTGCCGATAATTGCTGCGTCCGGTGCGAGCCCGATCAGACTCTCGGCCTTTGCAATCGCCAGCAGTGACGCGACCGTCGCGGGATCCAGGCCCTGCTGCTGATACTGAGTTTCGTCGACTGCCGGAGCGAGACACCGAAACTTCAGCCCCAGTCGTTCCAGCAGTTCGCGACGGTACTTCGACGTACTGGCCAGAACTATGTCCACCGATGCCTCCAGGAGACGAAAATGTCTGACGCAAAGGCGCGAAGACGCAAAGCCACGCAAAGGAAAAAGTGAGACGAGACTGCTCGTGACGTCACAACGATGTGTTGCTCTTCGCGAACCTTTGCGACTCAGCGTCAGAACGAAAACTCAGTCGAGGCTCATCGTCACGGTCTTCAGCTCGGTGTAGTTATTGAGCGCTGCGGCCCCAAGTTCGCGACCGATGCCACTCATCTTGAAGCCTCCGAACGGGGCGCCGGCGTCGAAGACGTCGTAGCAGTTCACCCAGACAGTGCCGGCTCGGACGGACTTCGCGTAGCGATGAGCCTTTCCGACGTCGCGGGTCCAGACGGCGGCTGCCAGGCCGTAGAACGTGTTGTTCGCTCGTTCGATGATCTCGCTTTCGTCCTTGAACGACAGGATGCTCATCACCGGGCCGAAGATTTCGTTCTTTGCGATGTCCATATCGTCGGTGACGTCGGCGAAGATCGTCGGTTCGACGAAGTAGCCCTTGTCACCGAAGCGGTTTCCGCCGGTCAGGCAGGCAGCTCCTGCTTCCCGGCCCTTGTCGATGTACGACAGGATCTTGTCGAGCTGTGTCTGGTCGATCTGCGGTCCCTGAGCCGTCGATGTGTCGAACGGGTTGCCGAGCTTGCGTTCGGCGGCGCGGGACACGATGCGTTCGATAAACTCGTCGCGGATCGATTCCTGCACGAAGACCCGGCTGCCGGCACAGCAGCACTGGCCCTGATTGAAGAACAGACCGAACTCGGTTCCGGCAACGGCTGCTTCGAGGTCGGCGTCGTTGAAGATGACGTTGGGGCTCTTGCCGCCGAGTTCAAAGGTGAGACGTTTCAGAGTCTGAGCGGCGTCGGCCATGATGATCTGAGCCGTCAGGTGCTCGCCGGTAAACGCGATCTTGTCGATCCCCGGATGCTTCACGGCAGCGGCACCGGCGGTCGGACCGAAACCAGGGACCACGTTGATCACGCCGTCGGGGATGCCGGCTTCCTGAGCGAGTTCCGCCATGCGGAGGCACGTCAGCGGAGTCTGCTCGGCAGGCTTCATCACGATCGTGCAGCCCGCGGCCAGAGCCGGCCCCCACTTCCAGGCCGTCATCAGCATCGGGAAGTTCCACGGGATGATCTGCCCGCAGACGCCGACCGGTTCGCGTCGCGTATAAGTGAAGTAGTTGCCGCGAACCGGGATCGTCTCGCCGTGAATCTTGTCCGCCCAGCCGGCGTAGTACCGCAGGCAGTCGATCACCAGAGGCAGGTCGGCGGCGCGGGCGTCGCTGATCGGCTTGCCATTGTCGAGCGTTTCCAGCGCGGACAGTTCATCGAAATTGTCTTCAAGCAGGTCCGCGAGCTTGTTGATCAGCCGACCGCGATCGCGAGCGTCCATCCGCGACCAGGGACCGTTTTCCAGTGCCTTACGAGCAGCCTTCGCAGCGAGGTCAATGTCCGCTGCGTCACCCTCAGCGACGTCCGCGATGACTTCCTCGGTCGCGGGGTTCACCGTCTGAAAAGTCTTACCGCTGACGGAGTCGCACCACTTGCCGCCAATCAGCATCTGAGTCTGACGGACTTCCGGCGCGGCAACGAGGGTCTGTTCGAGAGTGGTCGACATGACGGGCTCCTGTGAGAGATGTGAGGACTGCAAAGCTCCCTCTCCACCCAGGGGAGAGGGTCAGAGAGGGGGCTGCATTCCCACTCTCCACTACCGCGATGTTCAACTCGGTGCGAGTTCCAGGTTGTCAGAACGGGACGTCGTCTTCGTCGTTTGCCGCTTCGGAAAACGCGGCGTTGGCGGCGTCGATATCGAAGCTGTCACCGCCCCCGGACGAGCCACCGCTCAACACGCGAAAGCTCGATGCCTCGGCACTCAGAAAGTACTTGACCTCGCTGTGCGGATCACGCTGCCACTTGCGGCCCGTCAGGCGGTAGTTGACTTCGACTTCGTCACCGACGTTCATCGAGTCGACGCTGTCGCAGCCGTCCTGAATGAATTCGAGCGGGATGTAGGCACTGAAGCGACCGTTTTCCTGTTCGAGCACGACGACACGCTTGCGGAATCCCTTCTGGCCGAACGTTTTCGTTGGTTCAATCACATGGACCTTGCCGGTAACCTTCGCTTCGCTCATCTCACTCGCTCATTTCTGCAGAACACGATCAATCGGGCGGCCACAAAGACCCATAGCGTGCGGCCTTCAAACATGGCCGGGATTGTCGCGACCACTTCCCCATCCGTCCAGCAGCGGGAAGCAGGCAGGAGCCAGTGACTACTCGGAAGCCGTCGGCAGCTTGAACGCACGACGAAGGAATTGCAGTTCGGTTGAGCTCTCGTCCGGGCAATCCGAGCAGACGACCTGAATCGTCGCTGGCGCCCCGGCCTGCTCGTACTTCTTCCGCATCAGTTCGCCGGACATCGCGTGATGGATGCTGACGCCGATGTTCGCGTCCTCGGGCAGCGGCGTGCCGGCGAGTGTTCCGCCGTAGCCCAGCCACATCGGCGGGTCGTATTTCGTGACGTGGTTCAGCGAGCTGAACTCAGTGACCTTTGGACGCATCGCCGGAGTACTCAGCTCGGCGATCTTCTCCACTTTGTAAATCGAAAATACCGACGGATGGATATCCGGGTTGCCGCCGAT
>JAPOLP010000669.1 GCA_029977045.1 Planctomycetota bacterium | reverse complement strand
GAACTTTCGCGGCGTGACCAGCAGCTTCGGGACACCCGTCGTGAATGCGAATCGTTTGCCTTCCAGAAACTGCTGCGGGCAGTCCTCGTCGTTGTGCTTAACGAGTTCCGGCTTGTAATCCCAGAGGTCGAGATTCGGCGGCGAGCCGGTCATGTGCAGATAGATGACCCGCTTCGCCTTCGGTTCAAGATGCCCGTCCTTCGGCTGCAGCGGGTTAATGACCTGCGGCGCCGCCTGGCTCTCACCGGCCAGCAGCGAAGCGAACGCCATTCCGCCGATCCCGGCGGCGGACTCACGCAGAAAATGTCGTCGAGTGCGGTGCTGCAGTTGCGGAAGGTTCATGACGAGCCTCAGAAAGAAAGGCGGGGATCGATCCGGCGGGAATGATGGCTGCGACTTCTCGCGTTGGCCTTCGGAAACAGTTTAGGTCTGAGTCCGCCGAGGTTCTACGTCGGACGCATTTTGACTGGGCAGCGGGAGTGATCGCGTGATCCAGCTGAGGCTGGACAGAGCTTACGCAAAAAGTCCAGGAACGGTGTCCGCCTGAAGGGACGTCAGTGGCTTTGCTTGTACCTTGCTACAGCTCCAGCCACCCGATTCAGCGCTCGATCGCGTCGCGGATGCCGCTCGTGCGGCGGATCTGGCGGGCGATCGTGGCTCGCAGGACGGATTCCGATGCGGCGAGGCACAGCCGGCCGGGGTGAGATTCTCCAGTCGCTGCGTCGAACTCGTCCTTCACTCGCGTCACGGCGGTGTAGAGTAGTTCGCGGGAGAGCACCGGCGAGTCCATTGGCGGCAGAACCAGCAGGACCTGATGGAATTCGGAACCCTGGCTCTTGTGAATCGTCATCGCGAAGCAGTCCTGAGCGTCCGGTACCAGCGAGTCCGGGACACGGCGCAATCCATCTTCGGCAGTCGAGTCTTCAAACAGAACCTCGCTGCCGGATCGGCCCCCGGTAGCTGAGCCGCGAACAACGACGCCGACGTCGCCGTTAAACAGGTTCAGCCGGTAATCGTTCCGTGTGACCATAACTGGCCGACCGGGATAGTGCTGTCGCACCGGGCGGATCAGACCGATTGCCGCCAGCCGTTCGGTGATGCGGCGATTGAGCGTCGACTCGCCGGCCAGTCCGTCGCGATGGGCGCACAGTACTCGCTGGCGATTCAGTTCGGCGAGGACGTCGACGCTCCCGCCTGGGTGTTGCTTCAGCAGTTCGAGATAGCCCGAGTAGCTCACTGCGGAGCGACGAACGATCTCATCGAGCGTCACGTTGAAGTCACGACTTCGCAGCCACTCGATCGGCCCTGAGTTTGATTCCGATTCAGCCAGCAGAGCAACGGCAGCGTCGGCATCTCCGGCTCGGATCGCCGCAGCCAGTTGGCCGAGCTGGCTCTCTGACGAAAACCGGTGGCTGAACGTAAAAGCGACGATGCTCTGCTGCAGCGGAGTTGGCTCAGTTTTCTTTGCGATTGCGGATTTCGCCAGAGCTAGATCGAGACCCGTTCTCGAAGCCAGACCCTGCCGCCGATTGCCGTCGACGTTGAGTGTCTCACTCGCGAGGTCGCCGCACAGGTCGCCGAGGATGCCGCCGGCTTCGACGGACGCGAGCTGGTCGCGGTCGCCCATCAGGATGATCTGAGCGTCCGCTGGAACAGCCTCGAACAGCCGGCACATCAGGCCGACGTCGACCATCGAGGCTTCGTCGACGAGCACGATGTCGGCGTCGAGCGGATGATCGGCGTTGTGTCGGAACGGCCCGCCGCGTTCCGGCGGAGTCGGCGTCCAGCCGAGCACACGATGAATCGTGCCGGCGGCGATCTCGTTCAGCGCCTCTCGAACGTCGTCGCTGATCTGCAGTCGAGCTGCCGCGCGTTGCAGCGACTCGTTCAATCGCTGAGCCGCTTTTCCGGTCGGAGCCATCAGCAGCACCCGCAAATCGCTGCCAAGGTCGCCAGCAGAGTTTCTGTCTGCAGCGTGAACCTGTAGCAGTCGCAGCGCCAGCAACCGGGCAACGGTCGTCGTTTTGCCGGTGCCTGGTCCACCGGTGATGACTGCGAACGCACGGTCAATCGCGTTCGCGGCAGCGAGGCACTGGCCGCGGCCTCCGGCTGTTTCGCGGTCGGGAAACAGAGCCGCGATGTCCTGCTGCAGCCTGACTTCGTCGAGCGGCAGAAGCGGCAAGGCCACTCGACGCCGAATCAATCCCGCCAGCGTTTGCTCGTAATGCCAGTACCGCGCGAGATAGACGCGGTCATGCTGCGCATCGAAAACGATCGGCGTGCTGAGCGACTTGCCGTCGCTGCTGACTGAGGTTTCGATCGTCGTGACCAGAGAACTGTCCCGCAGGCTGCGAGTCCAGGCGGCCCGGCTCGGCCAGTCGGAAATCGCCCGCGCTGGTGCGTCGTAATCGGCGGACTGGAACGAGATGCCCGTCAATGAGTCGAGATCGAGACAGACGTGCCCGCGGCTGAGTTGCTCGCTGGCGAGAGCTGCCGCGAGGACAACCTCATCTGCGACGGTTCGTTCGAGCAGGCGAAACGACTCCGCCAGAGCGACGTGAATCGGTGCGAGCAGCCCCTCGTTATTCAGATCCTCAAACGAAACCGGCATCAGTCGTCCTCCCGTAACAGAACTTTCGAGAGGCGATCAATCAGTGCCGCGTCCGGTTTCGCCAGAAAGATGCCGCTGTCCGCCGGAGCGTTCTCCGCGAAGCCGCGAACGAACAGGTAAATCGCGCCGCCGAAGTCGCGATCCCAGTCGAACGCCGGCACGCGGCGAGTCAGATGCCGTTGCAGGGCGACACAGTACAGCAGCAACTGCAGCAGATAATCGTGCTCGATCATCGCGTCCTGCAGTGCCGACGTCGCGTAGTGTTCGGCGTTTGGTCCGAGCTGATTCGTCTTGTAGTCAACGATGTACCACTGCCCGTCGTGCTCGACGATCAGGTCGATAAAACCCGTCAGAAAGCCTCGTGCGCGGGGAGCGTTCATCAGCCGAACTCGCGGAGCGTACTCGCCAAGCAATGTCCCGAACGCGGCGTCTCCAGTTGAGCTGCATGCCGTCAGCGCGTCGGCGAGTACTTCGACACGAAACCCGCCGCCGCGGCCAGAGCTGCCAGTCTCCGATTCCCCGGCCCAGTCGCCACAGGTCAGCACGAAGGGCAGTTCGCACGCGAGTTTTCTGCGCGGGACATCGCTCAACCGCAGCGGATTGCCGGTACCCGCAAGTGGCTGAGTCAGGCAGCGCGTCATCGCGGCAGCGAGTGGTTCGCGCCAGCGATCGTCGAGCTGAACTCGCGGCATCTGGTCAGTGAGCCGCGTCACGATGTGATCGCTCAGGGAGACATCGTTGCGAACCGCGTCCCAGCCGGATGTCAGCACGGACTCAAAAATATCATGCACCAGCGAGCCGACTCCGATCCCGCCCGGCATTCGGGCGAGTGGCAGCTCAGTCGCGTTTTCAGCGGCCACCAATTCGACCGGCAGCCCGTCGCGCGGCTCGGCATCTCGATCGGCAGCGCGGGGCACGTTCGTACCGTCGAATGACCGGGCCAGCGAAGTGAAGCTGGTCTGAGCGGCGGCTTCGATGGTTCGACGAGTGACCGGGCGGCAGGACCAGCCAGCGGCGGACTTCGTCACGTTTATCTCTTTGCTCGCGGAATGAACAACGCGTGGTGCCTCGAAGCCGGTGCCGCGCAGCTCTGTTCGCGGAACGTTGATGCGTCGCAGCCAGCGCTGCAGCAGCGTTTCGATTTCGTCGTCGGACTCCTTGCCGGTCGGCGAGTGCCCCTCGGCAATGATCTGGCCGAGTGCCGAGCGGAAGACGTCGCGGGAGGCAATCCAGTGCAGGTGGCACTGGTGCCGGGCTCGGGTCAGCGCGACGTACAACAGCCTGCGTTCTTCCGCGAGTTCCTGCGAGATGTTCTTCGCAATGCGGTCGTCGAGCAGTTCGGACCCGACGTCGATCTCCGGGATGTCGAGTGTCGAGTCGCCGGCTCCGGCACGTGAGAGCAGCACGCTCGGCTTCCGCCAGTTGGGATCGCGATACGACCACAGCGTCGGG
>JAPOLP010000137.1 GCA_029977045.1 Planctomycetota bacterium | reverse complement strand
CCCGCTGTGATGACGTCGTGTCGCCGGTTCTTAGACCGGCACGGATCGCAGCAATCGGAGCATCCGGAAACTCAGCGGCGGCCAGCGCGTTCAGCTCGGTGAGCGGTTCGGTCAGGTTGCGGTGCATGTCGTTGGACAGTGCCCGTAGCGGCGAGACGTAAACAACCCGCATCCCGTCTTCGAGCCGCCCGGAGATCGCGTCCTTCAGCAGCCGGTCAATCACCGCCAGAAACGCCGTCAGCGTCTTGCCGCTGCCCGTCGGAGCGGCAATCAGCGTGTGCTCACCCGCGCCGATATGCGGCCACCCCAGCCGCTGAGGCTCCGTCGGCGCCTCAAACCGGCTGCGAAACCAGCGTTCAACCAGCGGATGAAAGCCAAAGAAGGACATGCGTTAAACCTGCGACCGAAGATGTGTGAACACGGAATTCAGTCCGAGCAGCAAAGGAAAGTCAAGGTGGCCGCACGATCCTGGCCGGGGGAGGCTGAAATCACGACTGGCAACGAATAGATTTCCAAATGCGCGGTCACTCAGCGCAAAGACGCAGAGACGCGAAGTTTCGCAAAGAGCTTGTCCAAGGGCCTTGTTTCCTTTGAGTTTCTCTGCGACTTGGCGTCTTTGCGCTGCGTGACTGAGCAGTATTAGAAGCACAGCAGCGGAGACCAATCGTGGCAAAAGCGTGGGGTGGGCGGTTTCAGGAAGCGACGGATCAGCGGGTTGAGCGGTTCACGGAATCGATCAGCTTCGACAGCCGCCTCGCCGATGTCGACATCACCGGCTCGCAGGCGCACGCGACGATGCTCGCGAAAGTCGGCCTGATCAGCGACAACGAACGCGATCAGATCGTCTCGGAACTGGAAAACATCCGCGGCGAAATCCAGCGCGGCGAGATGGAGTATCGCCAGGAACTCGAAGACATCCACATGCACATCGAGAGCCGGCTGACCGAGCGGCTGGGCGATGTCGGTCGCAAACTGCACACGGGCCGCAGCCGCAACGATCAGGTCTCGACCGACCTGAAACTCTACACGCGGGCGGCGATCGATCACGTCGACGAACTGCTGCTCGACGTGCAGCGGGCTTTGGTCGAACGCGCCGAGCGTGACAAGGACATCGTCATGCCGGCCTACACGCACCTGCAGCGAGCGATGCCGGTGCTCGCGTCGCACTACTGGCTGGCCTACGCCGAGAAGTTCGACCGCGACCGCCAGCGTCTCACCGACTGCCGCCGCCGCGTCAACGTTTCACCGCTCGGCGCTGCCGCGCTCGCCGGAACTTCGCTGCCGATCGACCGCCACGAAACCGCGAAGCTGCTGGGCTTTGACGACGTCGCCCGGAACAGCCTCGATATCTCCAGCGACCGCGACTACATGGCCGAGTTCATCTTCAGCCTCTCGCTGATCGCCGCGCATCTGGGTTCGTGGGCGGAAGAGTGGATCATCTGGTTTACGACCGAGTTCGGCTTCCTGAAACTGCCGGACTCGTTCACAACCGGCTCGTCGATCATGCCGCAGAAGAAGAACCCGGACGTGCTGGAGCTGATTCGTGGCAAGACATCCCGCGTGATTGCAGACGTCTCGCAGATCCTGATCCTGCTGAAGGGCCTGCCAATGGCCTACAACCGCGACCTGCAGGAAGACAAGCTCGCCATGTTCGACGCCCTGGACACGGTCGTCGCCTGCCTGGAACTGACGCCAGCGATGGTCACGGGAGCGGAACTCAACGTTCACCGCATCAACAGCCAGCTCGAAGACGGCTTCCTCGACGCCACTGCCCTGATGGAATACCTCATCAAAAAGGGCGTCCCGATGCGAACCGGCCACGAAACCGTCGGTACCCTCGTCGGCCAGTGCGAGTCAAACGGTTGCCGCCTCGCCGACCTGTCTCTCGAAGACCTGCAGTCCGCCTGCGACCTGATCGAGGACGACGTCTACGAAGTCCTTGGCACAGTTAACGCTAACAAAGCCCTCCAAAGCTTCGGCTCCGGCGGTCGAGCAGCCGTCGAAGAACAGATCGCCCACTGGCAGGGGCGACTTTCTTAGGGGCCATCCTGACGCTGCCTCATGTCAGAACGCCCGTGATATCTGCTCCATCCGGCGGCGGTTTTCGCCGAGGTCGGAGTGGCCGGTGCGGGAGGCGGAGCGGAAGTGGATGACCTTCTCCTGCTCGTCGATCAGGAATTCGACGTCGTCGACGAAGCGGAAGATCGCCGTTGTGCATTCGGCATGCAGGTAGGTGGGTTGCTCGGTGACGATCTTCATTCGCGGTTGCGCGGCGAGGATTTTGACCAGGCGGGCAAGGGCTTCGTCGGCTGTTCCCTCAAACTGGATGGGATCCATCCGCTGTGACTCGCGCGTTGCAGTTGTTGAAACGCAGTTGGGTGTTGGCGGGCAATCGGCAAGTTGGCCGTCATGAACTCCCAGGTTGTCGGGGCGGCGGGCAGTGAGGCTCAATGCGGCGAGACCGGCGAGCGGAAGAAGCACGATGGCGATCAGGATTGCGGGCAACATGCGGCGGCTCCGGATGAGGGTCACGGAAGAGGTCCTGATGCGGGATGTGGCTAGTTGCGGGACTGCGTTCTGCGCAACCTCGGCTCCTGCCTGATTCACAAGATCGGGCAGCGTCTAACCCGACAGATCCGGGAACTGCTCGAGCACCTCTTTCAGACGTTTCAGCGCGCGGATGTAGCGGTTGCTGGCGGCGGTCTTCTGGATGCCGAGAATCTCGGCGACCTCGTTGTTGCCGAGTTCCTCGAAGTGACGCAGGGCGAGGACTTCGCGGTCGATCTCGTCCATCTCAGCCAGCGCCTGCCGGAGCTGCAGCATTCGTTCGTCGCGCATCGCAGCCTGGCTGGGAGAAGTCAGGTCGCCAGCCAGTCTCGCGGCAATTGACAGCGAGGTGTCTTCCTGCCCGCCACTGACGCCGAGTGCGACCTCGTTGGCAACGGAGCGTTTCTGAGCACCCAGATGGCGGCGGTGCAGATCGATGATCGTTTGCCAGGCAATCTGTCGCAGCCAGATGAAAACCGGGACGACGGGATTCGCAACGTACTCGGTCACTCGTTTGGACGCGTCGAGCCAGACTTCCTGGAGAACGTCCGCCGAGTCGACCCGGCCATAAAGTCGGCGATCGAGACGGAAGCGGATCATGCGCTGCAGGCGGTCTTCGTAACGGGAGAAGACCTCGGCGAACTGATCACTGCCACCGGAGCGAAGCAGTTCGATTTCTTCCTGATCGACATCGGCCATCACGCGGTCCCGTTCGTCGAAGGCTGCGACAACAAATCGAAGCGGCGACTGCTGGCCGCCGGTCACGACAGGTTATAGCAGGAAGACCTGTCAGCGGGACGTTGCCAATCGAAATCCTTCGATGGCTGTGCAAAGTTTGCAGCTGCGAAGCCGATCGGGCACGTTAAGATGCGACCCGCGCTGATGAGACGGTCCCCCCCGCATGTGCCGATGCCACCTTGCGGTGACACTGACACGGCTGCCGATCGCGAGGGGGACCGCTTCTCATTCAGAAGCCAGCGTTAGCTTCCGTCCGTCGAGACGCCGCTCGACGAAGATTCTCTGACCGGTCATTGCCCTGATCGCGACCAGTGCTTCTCTGAGCCGCGACTGCCTGTACTGCGAGCCGGAGCGAGCAGTCCACACACGAAGTACCGATCTGAGCCGCCTCCGACGGAATCCGCAAAGCCCTGGCCGTCCAGAACGCCAGAATTCGGCGTCGTTCCGGGGCGGCTGGATGGCGGGTTCCGGGTTGAGCCGGCCGTTGCGGCAGCTGACTGCCAGTTCGTGATCGTGCCAAACCGGCAGTCGTCGGGCATCACGCTTTCAAACTGCCGCATCGGCGCATTTGCCAGTGGAGACAGTACTTAAGGCGGTTGCTGACGAGCTGGTCGACTTGAACCTGTCGCCGGTATACGGTTTGCTTTGGGTCGCCGCGTCCGATGAAATCAAGCCGGAGTCTGTTTGATGCGCGTCTTTCGCCTGGGGCACAACTGGAGCGATGCGTTCAGTGATCTGGAACGCGAAGTCGACCGTCTGCTGCGCGGAGTCAATCTCTCGATTCAGGGCCTGCGGTTTGGTCGGCAATACCCGCCGATCAACCTGTACGAACTCGAAGACGAGTACCTGCTGACATCCGAGCTACCCGGAGTTCGTGTCGAGGACCTCGACCTGACGATCGCTGGCGGGATGCTGACAATTCGCGGTTCGCGGCAGCCGGATGGTGCATCAGACGAAAGCCGGTTTCGCCGACAGGAGCGTCACTGCGGAAGCTGGCAGCGGTCGGTGTCGATTCCTGACCGCGTTGTCGAGGACGACCTGCGGGCGGAATTGAACGAGGGCATTCTGCACATTCACCTGCCGAAAGCTCCCGATGAAGCTCCACGTCAGATCCCAGTCAGTGGCAAATAGCGAGGTGACCTCATGTCTGGAGAACTGACCCGCGCGACAGCAGCGAACACTGAAGTGGCTCCGCCAGCCGAAACGAAGGCGGACGCCGCGCCCGTCGAACGCTTTGTGTTCACGCCGCCGATCGACATTTACGAAACCGACGATGGCCTGATTCTGCACGCGGACCTGCCGGGTGTGACGCTCGACACGCTGGAGCTGCAGGTGCAGAACAATCGTCTGACGCTGTTCGGTCGCGTTCCGGATGCGGTTCCCGAAGGCGCGCGGCTCGTCCATCAGGAATATCGCGAGGGCGACTACCTGCGGTCGTTCATTCTCAGCGACAACGTCGACCATGACCGGATCACCGCAAAGCTGACTGGCGGCGTGCTCGAAGTCTTCCTGCCTCACGCGCCGAAGGCTCAGCCGCGAAAAATTCAGGTGTCGGGTTCCTGAGCGGCGCGCTTTTCATTGCGGCCTGGTTCTGCGAGGCTGGGGCATCGTTGAGCTGACCTGCTCGACGGTGTAGCACTGATTCGGTTCCTTGCAGACTGTTTCGTTTCTCATGACTCAATCGGGCACTGGCCGCGCTGCTCAGATCGGAATGATCCTCGGGCCGGCGCTGTTTCTGATCATTCTTTTCAGTCCCGTGCCTGCCGGGATGGCTCCCGAGGCATGGCGGCTGCTGGCCGTCACGGCGCTGATGTCGAGCTGGTGGCTGACGCAGGCAATCCCGATCGCCGCGACCAGCCTGCTGCCGATTGTCCTGTTTCCGTTGCTCGGTATTCAGACGTCGGCACTGGTCAGCAAGGCTTATATCAACAAACAGGTCTTCCTGTTCCTCGGCGGGTTTATCATCGCGCTGGGCATCGAGAAGTGGGGCCTGCACGAGCGACTTGCGCTGCACATTGTCCGCGTGCTGGGAACGAGTCTGCGGAAGGTGGTTCTCGGCTTCATGCTGGCGACTGGCTTCCTTTCGATGTGGATCTCGAATACTGCATCGACGCTGCTGATGACTCCAATCGGTCTCGCACTGGTTGTGTCGCTGCAGCGAGCGTTGCGTTCAAAGGCCGGTACGGCGGAAGTCGGCAGCGAACTTTCGGAACCGAAGCACGAGACGATTGATCGTGACGGACCATTGGGGCCGTTCGGTATTTCACTGATGCTGGGGATTGCCTGGTCGGCGAGCATCGGAGGCCTGACGACGCTCGTCGGCACTGTTACCAACGTGCAGTTCGTCAGCCTGTGGGAGCAGGGTTTCCCTGCCGGACCAAAGATCTCGGCGGCAGTCTGGCTGACGGCGTTCGCGCCGGTGGGGCTGGTGCTTGTTCTGCTTGCCTGGGGCCTGCTGACCTGGGACCTGAAAAGTCCTGCTGGACAGGCGGTCAAACGCGAGTTTTTCTCCGAACGTTTGCGGCGACTCGGACGGCCATCCTTTGCCGAACTGTCGATGCTGTTCGTCTTCGCCGCGACAGCCCTGTTATGGACGTTCCGCAAGCCGCTGAAGTTTGGCGACGAAGCACTGGTCGGCGGCTGGGGCGATTTCGTGAAGTCGTATCTCGTCGACAAGCTGCAGGCCGCTCCTGAGTTCGCAAGTCAGGCGGTCGACGACTCGACCGTCGCGATCGCAATGGCGGTCCTGCTGTTTCTGCTGCCAAGCGGTCGACGAACCGCTGGCGAATGCCGCCGTCTGATGGACTGGGAAACGGCTCAAACACTGCCGTGGGCGATCCTGCTGCTGGTTGGCGGCGGGTTCGCAATTGCGGACTCGTTCGACCGAACCGGACTGGCGAGCTGGGTGGGCGATGCGTTCGCGACTCAGGTTGCCGGCTGGCCGATCTGGATGACGATCGCGGCTGTCTGCTTCCTGCTGACGTTCCTGACCGAGTTCGCGACCAACGTCGTTGTCGTCAGCGTCATCCTGCCGGTGCTGGCGAAAGCGTCGGTCGATCTGGAGATCGACCCGCGACTGCTGATGCTCCCGGCTGCCGCTTCGGCCAGTTGTGCGTTCATGCTGCCAATCGGAACGCCGCCCAACGCCATCGTCTTCAGTTCTGGAGCGCTCTCGATGGGCGACATGGCGAAGAAGGGTTTTCTGCTGAACCTGATCGGCGTCGTGATGATGACGATCGCGACAGTCGTCTATCTGGTGCCGCATCTCGGCCTGCAGACGGACAGTCTGCCGGAATGGGCGAAGACCGAGGCAGTGGGGAATGGTCAGTAGGCAGTTGGGAAATCCCAAAAGCTGCGACCTCAACCACTGCCCACTCCCAACTGCTTTCTCTAACCCGCTGATTCGCGGGGATGGGTCTGCGGGCTTACAATCCGCCAACAACCCCACATCTCTCAACAGGATGATCCGACATGAACCGTCCCGCACATACTCACGGTGGCCCTCCAGGAGGCCAGCAGCTTCCCGAACCAACCGTCAAGCTGACCGAAGGCTGGCACAGCCTGCATATGTACTACAGCGTCGATCAGGCAGCGCTGAACGCGATTCACGAGCATCAGCGTGCCGAAGGCCGCGAGCAGCTCGCTCAGATTCTCAACCCCGAACGCGACGGCGCTCCGGAACGACTACAGAACTTTGTCGTCTCTGGCAGCAAGGGCGACATCGGACTGATGGCGATGGATCCTGATCCGCTCAAAATCGATGCTCTCGTCAATGAGATCCGAGCCAGCCGACTCGGCCCGGCACTCAAGCCGTCCTACTCCTTCGTGTCGATCACCGAAGTCTCAGAGTACGTGCCGACCGTCGAGCAGTACGCAGAGCGGCTGCGACTCGAAGGCACGGAACCGGGCAGCCCGGCTTTCGAGGCAAAGCTCAACGCTTACGGTCAGCGTCTGCCGGCGATGAACAAGCAGCGGATGTACCCGGACTTCCCGAACTTCCCAGTCCACTGCTTCTACCCGATGAACAAGAGCCGGCACCCGCACGCGAACTGGTTCACGTTGCCGTTCAGCAAGCGAGTCGAGCTGATGGCCGAGCACGCGACGAGCGGAATCAAATTCGCCGGTCGAGTCAGCCAGTTGATCACTGCATCAACCGGTTTCGACGACTGGGAATGGGGCGTCACGCTGTGGGGTCGCGCTCCGGAACAGATCAAGGAGATCGTCTACACGATGCGTTTCGACAAGGCCTCGGCCATTTACGCGGAGTTTGGACCGTTCTACATCAGCTATGTGATGTCTCCGGCAGACGCTATCGCGCATGTACGACTTTGAGCGTTCAATGGACCGAGTGTCCTGCCGATTCAAACAGGCACAAACCCGTCACATCAGATGCTTGACAGCTGCTGACTGTGAGAGCAGCGGTTGATCAGCCACTGGTTTGCTGCGGTCCCCCGCAGATTTCTAAATGATCGTGAGAAAACAAGTTGCGGGATTTCTGTCAATTCAATAATCCACCGTTGGTTAATCGAGCCTGATGGAGGTGATGTTCTCATTCTCGGGCTGAATCGGAGCACCAACCGCCGCTGGGCAGAGCGGACCAGGCAGCTTCGGTGAATTGGAAAGGGACGGGATCTGTGGAAAGTTCCCGCGTAAAAGTCCTGCTGGTCGATGATCACCAGATGATCGTCGAGTCCTTCTCGGCACTGCTCCAGCTGGACGATCGATTTGACGTTGTTGGCACTGCGTTTTCCGCTGAGGAAGGCGCAGAGCTGGTCAAGCAACTGCGCCCCGATGTCGCCGTCTTTGACGTCGATTTCCCGGGCCGCGACTCATTCGACGTCGTGCCTCAGCTCACGAAAAAGTCCTCGCCAACTAGCGTGATGTTTCTGACGGGCCACCTGTCGGACATCTTCGTTTCCCAGGCAATTCGGATGGGAGCGCGCGGTTATCTGCTGAAGGAAGAGTCGGCGACTGCCGTTCGCGATGCGATTTACCGGGTGGCTCGGGGCGAGTTCGCGTTTTCTGATTCTGTTCGCGATCGGCTGATCTGGAACGAGGAAACGCAGTCGTACGAAGTCCGGTCCGACTCGATGCTCTGCGGCCTCAGTATCCAGCAGCTGGCCATCTTGCGGCATCTGGCTCGCGGTGAAAGCGTCAAACAGATCGCCACTCTGCTGGACCGATCTGAGAAGTCGATCGACAGCCACAAGTACCGGATCATGCACCGCCTGGGGATCCACGACCGCGTCGAGCTGGCTCGCTACGCCATCCGCGAAGGCCTGACGCTCGTCTGACGGCTGGTCGTGTCTCGAACGGCTAATTGGTGCATCTCGCGCAGATCCGGGAACGGATGAGCGATTGCGGACCTACGCGCGGAAAATGGCTGTCTGGATTGTTACGCTGCTCGGCTCGATCTCTTGCCGACACGTCGTCGATTCCGTTCGCGCTACTCCCGCCGCGTCAACACCGTTACCTGTTCCCATGCGCCAATCAAGCCAGCTTCTGTCTGCTGTTCTGTTCGTTCTGCTCGTTGCCGGATCGTCGGCGCGAGGGACAGTCGCAGCTGAACAACTGCCGCAAAACGGCATCGCACCGAGTCCTCAGCAGCCAGACCGGGCTGGTATCGACTTCTTTGAAAAGTCCGTCCGCCCTCTGCTCGCGAAGCACTGTTACGAATGTCACTCCGATGCGAAGAAGCAGAAGAAAGGCGGCCTGCTGCTTGATCTGCGAGTTGGCTGGCAGGCTGGTGGTGACAGCGGTCCGGCCATCGTGCCTGGCAAGCCGGACGAAAGTCTGCTGATTTCGTCGGTGAAGTACGACTCGTTCGAGATGCCGCCGAAGGGCAAGCTCAGCGATGCCGAGATCTCCATCCTCGAAAAGTGGGTTGCGATGGATGCTACCGACCCGCGAGATGGCAAGGTCTCGGCGGCCAGCGAAGCGATCGATGTCGAAGCAGCTCGCCAGTTCTGGTCGTTCCAGCCGCCTCAGAAGCACGCCGCACCGCAGACTCAGAGAACCGACTGGGCGAAGTCCGAGATCGATCGGTTTCTGCTCGCAAAGCTCGAAGCCGAGAAGCTTACTCCCGTCGCCGACGCCGGTCGCCGCGACTGGCTGCGGCGAGTCACGTTCGACCTGACCGGCCTGCCGCCGACCGTTACCGAGACGGACGCATTCCTCAACGACTCGTCCGAAATCGCGAAGGCCAACGTGATTGATCGGCTGCTCGACTCGCCACAGTTCGGCGAACACTGGGGACGGCACTGGCTCGATCTGGCCCGCTATGCCGACTCGAACGGCGGCGACATCAACCTCACTTACTACAACGCCTGGCGATACCGCGACTACGTCGTCAACTCGTTCAACAGTGACAAGCCGTTCGATCAGTTTGTCCGCGAGCAACTGGCCGGCGACCTGCTGCCGTCGGATTCCGTCGAACAGGCAGCCGAGCAACTGACGGCGACCGGTTTCCTGATCATCGGCCCGAAGATGCTCAGCGAACGCAACAAAGAGAAGCTGCACATGGACGTCGTCGACGAGCAGCTCGACACGATCGGTCGTGTGTTCCTCGGTCTGACGCTCGGCTGTGCTCGCTGCCACGATCACAAGTTCGATCCAGTTCCCGCGCAGGATTACTACGCGATGGCGGGGATACTGCGAAGCACCGAGACCGTGTTCGGCATCCGCATGAACAACGTCAACGTGTCTGGCTGGCTCGAACGCGAGATGCCGCTACCCGAAGACGTCGCTCGGCAGGTCGCCAAAGCAGATGCCGACATCAAGGAACTCGACGCCGAACTGAAGAAGCTGCGCGACGAACTGAAGAACGTTGAAAAGAACACAACGCCGAAAGCTGCGGACCTGCCCGGCATCGTCATCGACGATACGCAGGCGGAACTT
>JAPOLP010000181.1 GCA_029977045.1 Planctomycetota bacterium | reverse complement strand
GTGATCCTGAGCTTCGAGCTTCTCCAACGCCTCATCAAGCTCCAGAAGATCAACGGGCTGCCTGTAGGTCTCAGCTGCAACCTGAGACAGCTCGACCCGCTCGAAGTCGCCGCCAGCCTTCAGGCTCGCCCGACGCCGCGCGTTCTCAACCAGAATCCGCTGCATTGCGCGAGCCGCCGCGCCAAAAAAGTGCCCTCGCCCGTTCCAGAGGATGTCAGCTTCCGAACCACTCAGCCGAATCCAGGCCTCATGCACAAGAGCTGTTGTCTGAAGTGTCTGTCCCGGCTTCTCCCGAGACAGCTTGTCCGCCGCGAGCTTCCGCAACTCCTGGTACACCAGCGGCAGCAGAGCCGCCGAGGCCTGCTGATCGCCCTGCTCTATCGCCTGAAGCATTCGAGTGACGTCGCTCATGGCGCCAGCATAGCCCGGACATGCCCGGAATTCGCCCCGTGGCGACGTGCCGTAGCTGCAGGCAGGTTTCTCCGAAACCTGCAGCGACGCAGGTGACGCGTCCTTTCCCGCGATTCCGCCGTCCACGCACGCTCGATCGATCCCTCTGCCGCATTGCGAGTTTCGGAGAAACTCGCCTGCAGCTGGGCAAGGACAGATTGCGGGGCTGCTCTATGACATGCGGCAGGCCGTCACTTCGTGTTGCCGTCTTCCGGCTCGTCGGATTTCCGTTTCGACTGTTCTGCGGCTGGAGTCGTTGGGGGTGTGTCCGGCGTCGCCGGGTTCTTTGTTGAGTCCTGTTGGCTGGGTTTCATTAACGCAGCGGCTTCGGCGTAGAAGGACTGAAGTTCGGTGTCGGCCTTCGCGGCGTCGGGGTTGGCGGTTTGCCAGGCGAGCGATTTGTCGTCCCACGGTCTGGCTTTGTCCTTCTGCCCCAGTTGCCAGTGTGCCATGGCAATGAACAGCCAGTTGTGGGGCATGTCACCACCGTTGTCGATCGACTTCTGCAGGGCGTCGATCGCGTCCTGCCATTGTTCGGCGCGATACAACGCAGTCCCCAGCGTATTCTGATACGCGGCGTTGTTGGGCGATAACTCGTTGGCTCGACGAGCCCATGTGACGGCCTGTTCGATGCCAGAGTAATGCCCTTCTTCGTCGGCGTTGGTTACCAGAATCCAGGCAGCCTCATTGAAAGTCTGAGAGTCGTTTGGATTCAGTTTGACCGCCACGCGGAATTGACCGATGGCTTCGTCCAACATTCCCTGCGCTTTCAGGGCAACACCGAGGCGGATGTGTGCGTGTGCATACTCAGGGGTGATCGCAATCGCTCTGCGGTATTCAGCGATGGCTTTATCCAGTTCTGCGTTCGCTTCCAGTAAGCGGGCAAGCTGTACGTGGTATGTCGAGTTCTGTCGATTATATGTGATCGCGTTCCGGTAGGCGGAGATTGCCTCAGCGATCTTGCCCTGTCGTTGAAACACATCCACCAGGCTGCCGTGAAAAGCTGCGTGCGATGGAGTGAGTTCAATCGCCTTCTGAAATTCCACGGCCGCCGCGTCCAGGTCACCCTGGCGGACAAGAATGTTGCCAAGTGCCTGATAATGCCACGGCGACTTCGGGTCGAGTTCAACCGCCTTCCTGAACGCATCACGCGATTCTTCCACGGCTCCCGCTGCCTGCAGTGCCTGGCCAAGTTCGTGATGGAGCCAGTCGTTTTCTGGATCGGTGGCGATCTCCTGTCTGAGGTCAGCAATCGCCGCTTGAAGTCCACCTTCTGTCTCCTGCCAGATTCGGTTGAGGACCTTCTGTTTGTACTCCGCTTTCTGGGGCTCGGTCTTAATGGCTCGACGAATCAGGACGATCGCCTCGTCACGGTTCCCTTGCCTGTTGAGTAACTCACCCAGCTCGAAATAACCCCAGGAGAATGAGTGCTCCTCAAGTGCCATGCGAAACTCGGTGACTGCTCTATCCAGCTCTCCCTGATCCCGCAGAATTCGGCCCAGATTCAAATGGTAATCAAAGCCGCTCACCTGAACCTTGACCGAACGGTCGAACTCCTCGATCGCCGACGGCATGTCGCCATTGGCCTTGAGAGCCAGGGCAAGTCGGTAGTGGTATTCAGAAGAACTCGGTTCCAGCGACACCGCTTTGCGATAGGCAGCGATCCCTTCCGCGAGCCGCCCCTGGCTGACGAAACTTTCGGCGATGCGGAATTGTGTTTCGGCGTTCCCCGAGTCGAGCGCGACAACCCGGCGAAAGATCGCGTCTCGCTCTTGTTCGTCCTCCAGGATACTGACGACGCCCATCAGCGCCGCCGCGCTGTCCGGACGGATCGCGATCGCCGCTCGCATATAACCCAGTCCTTCGAGCGTCCTGCCCGCTCGCGTCAGACTCTGGCCGAGTTCAAAGTTCAGCCAGAAGTCGGCCGGAAACTGTTGCTGAGCGGCCTGCAGCGTCTGAATCGACATCGCCTGCTCGCCTACTTCCCGCAATACCGCTCCCAGCCACGCACGCAGTGCCGCTGACTGTTTTCCTGTTTCGTCGGCGCGAGCCAGCTCCACCAACTGCGTGGTGTCTTCCGCGATGAGCGCGGCTCGCAAACGCTTTCGCCACGCGTTGGAGTCTGCTCCATCGAGGACAAGCAGCAGCTTGCCCAGCAGCTCTGCTTCGACCTGTGCAGGACCGGTACCGGGAGCAAGTTCAGCGGCGAGCTGCGGATCGGGGTGACCATTGATCGCGATCTGAGCTTCCCGCAGAAGCAGCCGGGCCGCCAGGGCATCAGGATCGCATTTTTGTTTCCACGTAAGCCCGCCAAGAATGCGGTTCGCCTCGTCCAGGCATTTGCGAGCCTCATCGGTCCGTTTCAACTGATGCAGAACGAGTGCCTTGAGAGGGAGCATTTTATCGCCGACCTTCTCGTATGTCTTCTCACTCTGAACGAATGCATTCTCACGATGAACGAGGCAGGAGAGCGCTTCATCGGGCTGCCCGCTTCGATAAGCCAGGAAGGCACGCATCGCCCAGTCCCAGCCAACTGAAGCTGATTTGGGGAGATATGTCTGAAACCATTCGGCGGGAATCTCGGCGGGATCCACCACGCCGGGAAGCAGACAGCACGCGTGGACTGTTCGCAGTAACTCCTCCTTGTCCCTCGATTCGCGATATTTCGAGATCATGCCCAACGCATGTTTCCGCAACTCGGTCTTGTTGCCTGCCGCTGCCAGGGCAATTGCGAGCCCCAGCTTATAGGGCGCATTCTCCGGTTGCTGCTGCACGGCGAGCTGGGCGATGTGGACGGCGGCGTTCCAGTTGCGAGCTTCGACGGATGCGTCAAAGGCAAACCGGTTGAGCGGGAACAGACGCCGCCAGTTGTCGAGTTCCGCAATCACTTCTTCCTGAATCGCAGACTGATGAATCCAGGCCACGATTTCCTCGACGCTCGAATTCTTCACGTCGAGGCCGGCTTTCAGAAATGCCTGAGCGTACTTCTGCGAGGTCCCCTCACCGGTCACGGCTGTCGTGGTTACCTCACTGCCATCAACCGTTGGTTCGGATCCCACGCTCTGAACACTGTCGTCCGTTCCACGCGCGAGGCCGAGTCGAATCAGTTCCAGTTCTTCCAGAAGCTTGCGGTTTGTGTGAACCTGTCCGGCCAGCTGTTGCGCACTCGCGAAACTAGTCTCTAACTCCGTCAGCAGTTGTCTGGCACGACGGGCGAGAGCTGGCTCGACGTCTTCCTGCTCGACCAGTGTGAACGCCAGTCTGGCGTGCTCCACCGCTTTGTCGAGTTCCCCAACCCGAGCGTCGAGGCTTGCTGATTCTGCCAGGTTCTGGTGAATGAGCGCGTCGCTGAGGGCACTGTTGACCCCGCTGGTTGCCACCTCGCGCCGCTCAATCTCCTTCAGCTCCATCGATCGCCAGCCCGCACCGCCGATCCCCAGCGACACCAGGACGGTCACGGCCAGCGCAATCGTCACGCGCATCCGTTTGCGGGCTTCGACGGCCCGGGCCGATTCGGCTGCACGCTGCATCTCCGTCTCACGGAGCCGCGCCTCAACTGATTCCAGGTACTCTGTGATTTTCTCAGCCAGCACACTGGCATCACGCGGACGGTCAGCGGGTTCCAGTTCCAGGCAGTGCTTCGCGATCGCGATCAGGTCAGGATCGGCACCGCTGTCATCAAGCCGCCCGAAGCAGTCTTCGAGCTTTCCGCGAGACGCCATCCGATAAACCCGCGTACCATCCTCAGCAACATACGGCGGCTTGCCGGTCAGAATCTCGCACAAGATCGCGCCGAGACCGAACACGTCGGCCCGTTCGTCCATGTTGTCGATCTCGCCAAGTGCCTGCTCGGGCGGCATGTAGGCCGGCGTGCCCATCACGCTGCCCATCTGCGTTTCCGAACCGACGCTGCCCAACGCCGCCGGCGAGTCACTGCCGACGCCACTCCGCAGCGTCTGAATGATGCTCTGCCCCTGCTGCATCATCTGCGACTTCTTCTCGTCGGCGACGCCGCCGGCAGGAAGCACTTTGGCCAAGCCCCAGTCCATGACCTGCACTTCGCCGAACGCTCCAACCATGATGTTGGCCGGCTTCAGATCACGATGAATCACGCCGCGCGAGTGCGCGTACGCCATCGTCTGACAGACCTGCTCGAAGATGCCCAGAAACCGAGTCCGCTCCTCACTGGCGTCTTCCCGGTCGGCCAGCAGCCTTGAGAGCGTCTGGCCCTTGACCAGCTTCATGGCAAAGAACGGTCGCCGGTCCCTGAAGTGGCCCAGTTCGTAGACCGGAGAGATCCCCGGATGCTGCAACTGCCCGCCGATCTGAGCTTCCTCGACAAACCGCTGAATGACCTCCGGTTTGTCCTTGTGCGAATCCAGCAGCACCTTGATCGCCAGGTCGCGTCCCAGGTCGATGTCCCGTCCCTTGAGAATCGCCCCCATCCCGCCGCGAGCGATCTCGCCATCCAGACGATACCGGCTGTCCGAATCCCGCTCGGGCATCTCCAGTGAATTCGGTCGCGTAATCGGGTCGTCCCCCTCAGCCTGCGACTCCCGCAACGCGACGCGCGGCATCGAAATCGTCTGGTCCAGCGCCTTGAGCACACTGTGGCCGGCATTCCCGACAACAACAGCCGTCTCGTCATAAAACGTCGCCGCCAGCCCCGCCTCCAGAGCCGCCGCCCGATCGTTGGCCTCCGGCCCTGTCAGCACCGTCGCCCCAAACTCAGCCGGCGGCTGCTCCAGGAAGCTTCCGGCAGCCTCGCTGGACCGCAGCAGGTTTTCGAGCTGCTCTCGCAGTTCCGCATCATCCCCACTGGCGTCCGCAACAAACGCGGCGCGTTCCCCGGGAGAGTCGATTTCCAGAGCGGCATCAAACAGCGAATCCAGATTCGGCCGGGGCTCGGACATGGCAGGCTCCGTGTTCTCGGAACGGACGACGATGACGACGGCTGGAGATTGAGCAAGTCTTTCAGAAGTCAGTGCGAAATTCGCTGTTCAGCCCCATCAAGGATTCTCAGGATTTCTGAAGATTGCGTGCCGTTCGCGAGTTCCCGTAGGCACGTTCGCGCAGAACGCGGGTGTCAATCGGCTCGGAGAGTCGACTGACGAGGAAAGGATACAGGCCGGAACGAGCCAAACCGTTCTTGTGCTGGAGCATCCGTCGCGGTTGAAGACGGTCGTAAGCGAATACGTTGTGAATCATCTCAGGTCAGGTTGACGATGCTCCGGTAATCGTGCGACGGCGATCCGGCCGACGGCGGTCACTGCCCTGAAAGCTGCGAGAACAGCCAGGCTCGCGAGAACTTCCAGTACCGCTCGGCGGTCGCTGTCGAGACTCCCATTGCCTCGGACGCCTCCGGGGTCGTCAGGCCAGCGAAGTACTTCAGCTTGACCAGCTTCGCCTTCTCGGGCCATTGGTCCTCGAGCCGCGTCAGAGCATCGTCCAGAGCGAGCAGGTCGATGCCGCCCGCTTCATACTCAGCAACCGAGTGTTCCAGCGGAACCCGCTGCATCTGTCCGCCGTGCTTCTGAGCCTGCTTCCGACGAGCACTCTCGACAAGAATCCGACGCATCGCCTCAGCGGCCGCTCCGAAGAAGTGACCTCGCCCGTTCCACTGCTGCGGCTGGTCATTGTCCACCAGGCGAAGATAAGCCTCATGGACGAGCACGGTCGGCTGCAGCGTCTGCCCCGGCTTCTCCCGTGACAGCTTGTCTGCCGCCAGCTTCCGCAGTTCCTGATAGACGAGCGGTAGCAGATCAGCCGAGGCCAGCTGATCGCCCTGTTCAATCGCCATAAGCATCCGGGTCACATCGCTCATGCCGTGAGCATATCCCGGAGATGGTCAGAATTCGCCCAAGGCTGGCTTCGAGTGCGCAGCATCAGTACCACTGCCAGGCGTAGTCGCGGAAGGCGTTGATTGCTTCCGACCTCCCCGTGTTGGAATTCGAATTCGCTGGCCAGCGAGCGGACTCGGCTTCGAGGCGATCCAGGAGTTCGTCCCCGGCGCACTGGTGCGAGGTCCAGTGTCTCGCTTCAGCGTCATCGGCACTGCGGTGTCTGGAAGTCAGCTCGGAAGCGAGCATGGCGGAGACTCCGTCGCGGATGACGGTGTTGTCGCAATCCAGTAGTGGGAAGAGCTGTAACAGGCCTTCGTCGCTTGTCGGGTGAGCGATGATCTGAACGCAGGGAGCCGGGTCGCCGGCGAGAACTCGGCCGACGTTGTACTTGTTGATCCAGGCATCGACGGGCAGGACGCAGTACAGGTACGCGGCGAACGTCACTGTCCACAGGTGGCGGCGGATCAGCCAGCGGAAGGTGCGTTGTCGGACGATCTTTGCCACGACAAACAGAAAGCCGGAGATGACGGACGCGATGCCCAGGAAGCCGATTGTCCGCATCCGCGTCATGCCGTTGAAGTCGACGTAAATCAGCAGCCGGTGAATGACCGCGACGGCCAGCATCAGATTGAGAGCGGACCAGATCCACGCGAGACGTTTCAGGCTGTCCAGACGCGGATCTCGAAGAACCTGCCCCCGAAAGATCAAGGACAGCAACACCGTTGCGAGTCCCAAAGCGACAGTCAGCCACGCCGCTCCTTCGTGAGCGTACCCCGAATAGTGGAAGCCGTCCGGGAACTCCCGGAACCACAGTGTCTGAAACTCAAACCCGAGATAAACGACAAACAGGCCAATGACCGATACCAGCGTGTTGCGGAACGGTGCAAACAGCGGAGCATCAGCAACTTCTGTCTCAGGGGCCACGTCAACCTGTACGAAGTCGTCACTCGTGTCTGGAAGTTGCGGGCGCAGCACTCCAGCAGCCAGCCAGCCGGTGCCCAGGCAGAACAGGATCTCGA
Source organism: Planctomycetota bacterium (assembly GCA_029977045.1). Classification (GTDB taxonomy): domain Bacteria; phylum Planctomycetota; class Planctomycetia; order Planctomycetales; family Planctomycetaceae; genus JAPOLP01. The sequence goes on along the minus strand of JAPOLP010000181.1, from coordinate 1,601 downwards.
CCGGACCGGGAGTGAAGCCGACCAGCCACTGATTCGCCAGACGTGCCCAGAGTTCGAGTTCGGTGCTGATCGCTTTCAGCAGGTCGGGATTCGCCAGCGTGAAGATCAGGCCGAACAGGCCAAGCGTCACGATCGGTAGCACGATTGACAGCACGCTTCCACGTGGCACCGACGGCGACCAGTGAGACAGGAGCTGCCAGTACTCGGACAACGCCCGATGGCCGGCGCCCACAAGACGGGACCCGTACACGAGAGCACGAACGACCCACGGCGGCAGGCCGGTCAGCGACATTGCAAAGCAGACCGTCAGAAACGCACCTGCAAGGACAGCACCCGGATTTCCGCACCATGCGAGCCGAGATGAAACGCCAGCCAGCAGCAGGCCCATCACCCACTGAATGGCAAATCGCTCACGGCGTGCCACTCCGGCGAGAAACAGCACGGGTAGCGTGACAAACAGAAGTGCGTATCCCGAGTAGCCCTGCCCTCGATAAACGGCCACATCGGCCACAGCGACGATGAGCAACAGGCATGTGATCTCGCGCCAGCTCGCCGGCTGAAAACTCGGATCAGAAAGTATCGGCGAGAGGGGGCGGCGGCTCGTAGTGCCGTAAGGCGGTGTGAACTGCGGGTCCACGATGCGGCGTTCTAGTTGGAAGCGAAGGCAATGCCAAGCGTACGTTCTCAGTAAACGAGGCGACGGAGGTTCGCCGCAGTGTTTCGCCGCACCGCGTCAGACGCAATCCGGGATTGGACGGCCGCCGGCAATTGGTCGCGAGAACCTTTCGGTGACGTTATGTCACGAAAGGCTGCCAACTGGTGGCGGCGGACACGGCTAGCCAGTTCGCCGGAACATCAGGACGGGTTGAGCGGGAGCCCCCGTCTTCTGTCCGAAGTTCGCGTGCGGAGCACCAAGCACGTCGGGGTTCTCGGCGAACAATGCGTCGGTATCCGCGTCATCTGTCGAATCCACGTCTGTCCGCCGCGACGGACGCATATAGAGAAGGCACGGCAGCAGGATCAGGTCGCCGATCAGTGCGACGCCCAGCGATGCTGCCATCAGAAGTCCAAAGCGGTACGTCGGGCCAAAGTTACTCATGCCCAGGGCGAGCATCCCGAGACCGGTAATCAGAGTCGCCTGGACGATCGGTGGGCCGGTTGTCACCAGAGCGTCAGTTGCGGCCTGCCGGGTATCGCTAGTTTCCGCAAAGACTTCGCGGTAGCGAGTCAGAAAGTGGAACGTGCCATCGACCGCGATACCCAGGGCAATGCTTCCCGTCATCATCGTTCCGATGTCAGTCGGGATGCCCAACCAGCCCAGCGTGCCAAAGACCAGAAGGATGGGAGTCACGTTCGGCAGCATTGCGACGGTCGCTGCCAGAGGCGACCGCAGCGACACCATCATCACGAGCGTAATCAGAATGAACGCAGAGAAGACGCTCTTCCAGAACCCGTCAAAGATGTCGTGCTGGGCTCGCTCGATCAGGGGAGCGATTCCAGTGCAGACAATCGGATAACCAATGCGGTCCGAGTGGCAGTCCATCCGCTCGGAGATGGCCTCAAAGATCTGCTGCTTCGTCGCCTGGTCGTCGGGGACGATT
>JAPOLP010000076.1 GCA_029977045.1 Planctomycetota bacterium | reverse complement strand
TTCGCCGTCGGACAGGCCGACAAACTTTGTTTTCCAGTAGCTGAGTTCCAGGCCGACGGTGAACAGCTTTGTGACGTCGAAGACGACATTGCCGAACCAGAAGTGGTTCTGTGAGCGACGGCCTGCTGAGAGGTCGGCGCTGCGCGGGTCGTCGATGCCGAAGCCGGCGTGCGTATGAACGCGGTCGGTGAGCTCGTACCAGAGTTCGCCCCAGCCGCCGATGGACTGGATGCCTCGCCGCGTCGTCGGGTCAATGCCCTGGATGATGCCGCCTTGAAACGTGCCCAGGACGTCGCCCCAGAAGAACTCGCCTTGAAAGCCGAAGTCGTCGGTCAGTGGTGCGTAGAGGTCGACGTTGAACGACCAGCTTGTGAACTGTTCGTCGTCAGCCAGTGGAGCCGTCGTGAAGTCGACCTGTTCGCGACCGATGTGGCCGGAGAAGCCGATCTCGGGACGCAGGCCGGTGCCGGGAGCAAGGTATCCTGGTCTGGGCCGGCAGCCGGCTTCTGAGAACTCGCACTGGTGAGCACTCCACTCGGGGCGAAACGCAACGCGACCCATGATCGTCGGCCAGCCTGCGTCTTCGCCGCCAGTCAGCGGGTCGGTCGCGAAGTCCGTCACAATCGTCTGGTTGATCGACCCCTGCAAAGTCACGCGGCCTGCGTCGGCATAGTCCTGCCACCACTCGAAGCGAGACTGAGCGCGGCGGTAGCCGATGTTTCCCGCTCCCCAGCCGGGCGTGTAGTTCTGCATGTTGATGATCAGTGGCGAGATGACATCGTTGGTCTGGCCGCCGACGGCACGCCAGTTCTCGCCGACGAATTCGCCGTACGCATGGCGTAGAAGAATTCCTGCCCGGTTTTCCGTCTGGGCCGATCCGAAGAAGTCGAACTCGACCCGACCGCTGGTTTCTCCGCCGAAGATTTCTGGTCCGGTCACGTGAGTACCAAACCGGCTGGCTCGGGCGTTGACAGAGAACCCGGACTCGCCCTCGACATCGCGCGACTGCGCGAAGATTGTGTAGGCGCCTGTCTGTGTGCGAGCGGTGTCGAACGCGATATTCACCCAGCCGATGCCGTACGGAACGATCCGGTAGTCACCCTTTCGCCAGGCGGCTTCGCTCTCGAAGAGTGGCAGCGAGGATTGCTCGGGCTGAGCTGCGACCTGGCTGGCGAGCGAGTCGACGGTTGCCTGCAGCGCGTGCAGCTCCGCACGAAGTGACTGGTTATCGCGCGCGAGTTGCTCAAGCGTCGCTGGCTCTGAAGTCGCCGCTGATTCCACCGTCTCTGGCAGCGGAAGATCCGGCAGCCGAGCAGCACTCTGACCGCTGGCCCAGCCGGGTCCGAACAACAGGACAGCGGCAGTGACGAGAACGCGGCAGGTCATCGATTTCCGGCAGATCGGCGAGGAGAAAGCGGAAACTCACATCATCTGTATCGGCATGCTCTGCCGTTACAACCAGCAGAATCAGAAAAGTCGACGCAGTTTTCTCAGCCTCGCAGGCAGGCTTCTCAACTGGCGTCCGCGAGGAAGATGTTGCTCACCGATAGCTGGCGATCGGAACTGCCTCGACGACTGCAAGCAACGGTCCGGGGTTTGCAATTCTTCTGGCAGTAGACCAACTGGTCCGACGCTCGCTGCGGCGGGCGTCCCAGCCGTGAGGAGGGGTGTCATGACACAGGCACCGCTCTTTGCAATCAGTCGTGCTGAGAATGCGGTCATCCTCACACCGCAACGCGACCTCTCCGAATTTGAGTTCGCTCAGATCGATGCCGAGGCCGCTGAGCTGATGGGGAAGATCGCCAAGGGTAGCGGACTCAACGTGGTCATCGACTTTGTGAAGATTGACTACTCAGGTTCGAGCGCGCTCAGCTTCTTTACCCGCCTGTTCAAGAACACTCGCCTGCGTGGTGGCGAGATGGCATTCTGCAACGTGTCGCCTGGCGAACGCGAAGTCCTGCGAATCACGCGGCTCGACACGCTGTGGCCGGTCTGCGAGTCGCTCGACGAAGCACTGAAAGTCGTCGAGGACGCCCGACGCTGGCGAACGGAATCGAACTGGGTTGTCGTTGCCGACCGGGCGATCACTCGCATCTTCGAGCAGCTTGACGGTCCCGGTTCGGAACTGAGATCTGTGACGACGCTGCGGCATCCGGAATCGCGAGAACGGATGAGCGACGAAGTGACTGACGGTTCCGGCTCGTTCGCGGGCGGAGGGATGGCCGGCCACGAGTCTGGTGAACCGCAGACCGATCATCGGCACCACACCGCTGAGGTTTTCGCTCGGGAAGTCGCGGAGTATCTCGACGCGGCCCGGCAGCGTCATGAGTTTGGCCACTTGACGATCGTCGCTCCGCCGCTGTTCCTGGGAACGCTGCGCGGCGCACTGTCAGCATCGCTGGCGAAACTCATTCGACACGAGCTGCATAAGGATTACACGCACCTGAGCGGCGAACAGATTCGGACGCATCTTCAAGCGGCGGTTTCCGACAAGTGACCGATCGCACAGAAGGCGAGCCGCTGGCTGTAGGTTGGGACTCTGTCCCGACACAGAATTCCTGACGGTCGGATCGGAAGCGCAGCGTGCCGCTCGAGCTGCTGACGTTGTTTGCGTTGGCAACTCACGCGGTCTGAGGCAGAAACTGGAGCAGCTGCTGGACGTCGAGCGGTTTGAAGCAGACGGCTGCGGCGCCGCTGGCGACCAGCTCGCTGATCTGTGGCTGCGTTTCGTCGCGATGGCCGGTCACCAGAACGACTTCGGCTTCGGGACTTGAATTCCGGATCGACTGCAGAACACGGGCGGGGTCGCTGTGTCCGCCGAGCACGACGTCCAGAATGACCACCCGCGGCTGGCGCGCGTGCAGCAGTTGCGCGGCGGTCGATTCGTCACTGGCCAGACTCACTCGATAACCGCGGTCGTCGAGCACGTCGCGGAGTGATTCGCTGAAGTCGCGGTCGTCGTCGACGACCAGTGCCAGCGGGCGGTCGAGTTCTCGGTCGACTTCGGAAATGATCTCACTCATGTCGACCGGCTTCGAGATGACTCGCCGGATGCCGCTGGCGAGAGCTTCCTCTGAGATGCCGTCGCCGGTGTAAGCGCTCACCAGAATGACCGACGTTTCCGGATACAGCTCTCGCATCTTCCGATAGAGCGTCAGTCCGTCCATGCCGGGCATCTTGAAGTCGAGCAGTGCGACGTCGTACGGTCGCTGTTCCAGCCGGGCCAGAGCTTCCGGTCCGTCGCCGGCCGTGTCGACCTGGTAGCCAAAGTCGAGCAGAACGTCGGCGACGCTGTCTCGAATATCAGCTTCGTCGTCGACAATCAGAATGCGGCGGCTGGCGGTCATCGCGGCTTTCAACGGACGGTGTCTTCGTCAACGGGCCTCGCACCGACGTGATGCGGCTTCCGGGCGTTCTAACGGTCGGCATCCGGACGCGAAAGGCAAGCCGTTGCGGCTTGCCGAAAACCGCCGGGTTTCAGGGACTTCCACATGTTCGTCCCGGTTTCGAGACAATTGGCCGGGGAAGCACGGCGGCGCGGTGTTTGCTCTGTTGAGAGGCGTGAATCAGTCCGGCCACGAGCCGGGGCCTTCAGCGCAGGAGGGATCATCATGGTTGCTCCAGTCACCAGAAAGGTCAGGGAATCGACAGAAGCGGCGAAGCAGGATGCGTACGGTCGGCCAGCGGTCTGCGAATGGCGGCTCGTCGATCATTTCAACACGGTCGAAAACGCGGAACACGCTGTCGAAGAGCTGCGGCTCGCCGGTGTCGAGGCCGAGCTGTCACTGATCGACGGACTGTGCGTGATCGCTCGGCGTGACAGGGCGTGCGAGCCCGTTCCGGGCTAAACTGACGGGAAGGGCCAGACGGCTGGAGTACCCGCCAATTGGTTCTTCTTCGGGAACGCACTATGACTTCATCTCGCTGGAATCCGATCCGCTTACGGCCTGACCAGCTTCCGCTGCAGCGGTTGGACGAGCAGATCGACAAGGCCTTCGATGCTCTGCTCTCGGCCCCGTGGCTGAGCGACTCCGCTGGCTGGATGCCGCAGGTCGATGTCTTCGAGACGGCGGACGCCTTTGTGATCGAAGCGGATTTGCCAGGTGTCTCGCCCGACAACCTGCAGGTTCAGATTGACGGCGACGAAGTCACGATCTGCGGAACACGGAGTGAGGCTCGCCGCGACGAATCGTCGCAGGGTGTTGTGCGAATCGAACGCCGACGCGGCTCGTTCTGCCGTACGCTGAGTCTTGGTCAGACGATCGCCACCGATGACGTTCAGATTTCGCACGAGCGAGGTGTGTTCCGGATTCGTCTTCCCAAGCTGCAACAGGAGGGCGACCAATGAGCGACTCGATCGAACTGCCAGACGATGCTGAACTGCCCGAGGACGCAGTCGAGAGACGGTGCCGGCTCACGGCGGGAAGCCTGCAGCTCGACCTGCCGCTGAGCGAACTCGGCTTTGCGGACACGTCGGAGCTGCAGCCACTCGACGGCCTGGTCGCTCATCCGCGAGCCCTCGAAGCGCTCGATCTCGGAGTGGGCATCGCTCACCGGAACTACCACATCTATGCCGCGGGACTCGAAGGCACCGGACGGCTCAGCCTGCTGAGAGAAGCACTGCAGCAACGCGTGGATGGCGAGCGAACTCCGGCGGACTGGGTGTACGTCAACAATTTCGCGGAGGCGGACCGGCCACTGGCGATCGACTTTCCTGCCGGGCGTGGCATCGAGTTCCGCGACGCGATTCAGGAGTTCGTGCACAAGCTCGTCGAAGCGATACCGCGAGCGTTCCGTGAAGAGGATTTCAGTCGCGAGAAGGAGCGGCTGCGTTCCGAGTACCGCAAACGTGGCGAAGCCATTGGTAAGGAACTGGAGGCGTTCGCACGCGATCACGGCATGACGTCGCGGCAGACACCCGACGGCGACATCGTTTACCTGCCGCGTCGGGAAGACGGCGAGCCCATGACGCCCGAGCAGATCGACGAACTGCCGCCCGAACGGATGGAGGAGATCGAAAGCCACCGAGACGAGCTAATGCAGAAGGCCAGCCAGACGGTCGAGCGGCAACGGCAGATGATGCTCGACATCAACGCCGACATCCGTGAGATCGCCCGCGAATTTGCCGAGCGGCTGATAAAGCCCTGGATCGACGAGCTGGCCGGTCAGTTTCCGACAGACAAAGTGCGATCGTGGCTCGACGGCTTGCAGCAACATGTCATCGATCATCTGGAACGGTTCCGCGGCGACGCGGCACTCGGCGGCGACAACGCCATCCCCTCGGGCAGCAAGGATCCGCGACTGCAGGAACGGTTCCTCGATTACCAGGTCAACGTGCTGGTCGACAACAGCGGCGATGGCCTGCCGCCCGTCGTCATCGAAAACGCACCGAACTACCGTAACCTGTTCGGCACGATCGAACGCGTCGTCGACCGGCACGGTCGAGTGATGACGAACTTCACGCGGATCAAGTCGGGCAGCCTGCTCAAAGCGAACGGCGGCTTCCTGGTCTTCGACCTGCTGGAAGCGCTGCGCGAACCGTTTGTCTGGAAGGAATTGAAGCGGACGCTCAAGAGCGGAGAGATTCAGATCGAAGCGTACGATCCGTTTTCGATGTTCTCCGTGACGGCGATGCAGCCCGAGCAGATTCCGCTGGACGTTCGCCTGGTCGCCGCCGGCCCGCCGCTGATTTATCACCTGCTGTGTCTGTACGACGAAGACTTCGCGCGCGTCTTCCGGGTGAAAGCCGACTTCGACTACGAAACTCTGGGCGGTAAGGACGCGTGCATTCTTTACGGCCAGTTTGTGCGGCGCCTCTCTGAGAAAGAAGGCACGCTGCCATTCACCGCTGACGCCGTTGCCGAACTGGTGCGATCCGGAGCGAGGCTGACGGAACATCGCGGCAAGGTTTCGACCGAATTCACCTGGGTAGCGGACATCGTTAGCGAAGCCGACTTTCATGCACGGCGAGGCGGCGCGAAGACCGTCACACTGGAGCACGTTCGCACTGCTGAAGAGCGTCGAGTGTTCCGCTCCGACCGGGTCGCCGAGAAAATTCGAGAGCTGATCGCCGACGGAACGCTGCTGTTCAATCTGCGAGATCGCGTTGTTGGACAGATCAACGGTCTGGCCGTCGCCGACCTCGGCGATTACTCGTTTGGCCGTCCGACGCGAATCACGGCGAGCGTCGGCATCGGTGCCGCCGGGATCCTTAACATCGAACGCGAAAGCCGGCTCAGCGGACAGACGTTCGACAAGGGCGTGCTGATTCTCGAAGGCTATCTGCGGAATCTGTACGCACAGAATCATCCGCTGGCTCTGTCAGCCAGCCTGGCGATGGAGCAGAGTTACGGCGGTATCGATGGCGACAGCGCGTCGGCTGCCGAACTGCTGGTCCTGTTGAGCAACCTGGCCGGCGTTCCTCTGCGACAGGACATCGCGATCACCGGCTCGATCGACCAGTGGGGCTCGATTCAGGCCATCGGTGGCGTCAACGAAAAGGTCGAAGGCTTCTTCGACGTCTGCCGCGAGACCGGCCTGACCGGTACACAAGGCGTCTGCATCCCGCAGGCCAACGTCCGCAATCTGGTCCTGCGACCTGACGTGCTGCAGGCGATCGCTGACGAGCAGTTTCACTTGTGGGCGGTTTCAACGATCGACGAAGCGATCGAACTGCTGACCGGCATCCCGGCGGGCGATACCGAAACTTCGGACACATTCCACTGCGCTGTCGCCGACCGTCTGGCCGTCATGGTCGATATCCTGAAAGAGCAGCCGCTGCAGACCATGCCGCTGATCTGGACTCCCGACATGCCAACGCTCCCCGAAGATCCGAGGCCGCCGATGCCGGGCCAGTTCGATAACGAACCGGAAAGCGGCGCATAAAAAGAGGAGCCACTCTCGTGACTCCCGACCGTTCAGCCTCGTAAGCGTGCGAATCGCAGTTCCCCATAGACAGGATGTCCGCTTTCGACTGCGGACCACGTATTCGCGAAGTTCGCCCTCGGTTACGAGGCTGCCTTCCGACATTGAGAACTCAGCAACCGGCGGCCTCCTTTCTGGATTTCGCCTTCGCGCCGTCCGGGCGGTTGAGCCCGTCTGACGCTTCCGGGCTTCCTGCCTCCACCGTTCCTCCTGAGTGTTGATAACTGCGAACACTGTGCCGCGCACACAACTAAAACCTCATTCGAGGACGTTCTCGAATGACGAAACCGTCGCTGACTCAGACGACGGTTTCACACGAATTCCAAACAGGATCCCAAGCACCACAATCACCGACGCAGTCACGATCGCATCAATCGACACGAAGCACAAAAGTGCGAGGCAGCACAGAAGCGCGACATACGGCGTCACACGAGGAGCCTGAAATCCAGCATCGTTAGTCCCGCGTCGCCGAATCAGAATCAGCGACAGATTCATCAGTACGAAGATCAAAAGAATCAGGAAGCTGGTCGCTCCGGCAAGCTGTTCCAGAGATCCAAACAGCGCGAGTCCCAGTCCGATAACGAAACAGGCAGCGATGGCTATGTCTGGTGTGTGAGTACTCGGGTTGATGCGTCCGAGCCAGCTCGGCAGCAGCTTCTGTTGCGACATTCCGAACACAAGCCGCGACGACGTGACGAAGTTCGCCAGTCCAGTGTTCGCAACGGCGAACAGAGCGATCACCGAGAACACTCCCAGCGGAAACTCCGGCCACGAAACTTCAATCACCGACAACAGCGGTGCGTCGGCAGTTGCCAGTGTCTGTGGCGAAACAACCAGCGTTGCACTCAGGACTACCGCCACGTAAATCGAAATCGCAATGGCCAGCGCGGTCAGCAGTGCTCGTGGCACGGTTCGTTGAGGATCGCGGACTTCCTCGGCCACGTTGACCATATCCTCAAACCCGATGAACGCGAAGAAGGCCAGCGCCGCACCCTGCAGAACTCGCGTCAGACCGATGGACGGGCTCGTTTCCGCGACCGTTTCTGCAGTGTCGATCGCCGCTGATTCGCCACCGCTGGCCAGCCAGACAAAGGCGGACCCAGCCACGATCAGCAGGCCCGTCGCTTCGATCGTTGTACACACCGCGTTGGCCGATGATGAGATCCGGATTCCGACGAACGCGATGACACTGAGGACCGTGACCAGAAACGCGACGAGCAGCGATTCGGGAACGTGCGGAAGCAGATGGCTGCCGTAACCGGCGAATGCACGGGCGATCGTTGCCAGTGAAACCAATCCGGAGCAGAACACCAGCCAGCCCGTCAGAAACGACAGCCGAGGCCGCCGCAGTGCCTGCTGAACGAAGTACGCCTCGCCACCGCTGTAGGGAAACCGCCTGCCCAGTTCGGCATAGCTGAGCCCGGTCAGGCCGGCGACGACTCCGGCCAGCAGGAACGAGAGCCAGCTCAGCCGACCCGCGACGGCAGCAATCTTCCCCACCAGCGCATAGATACCGGCCCCCAGGATATCTCCAACGCCATATGCGGTGAGCATCCAGAAGCCGATCGCGCGGATCAGGTGCGGTTGCTGTTGCTTGTGAGTGGCCATGACTGACCGGATTGCAATGAGTGTGCCGGGAAGCTGCCCCCAGCAGTCACGGCCTGGAACGTCGATTGCTGAGTTGCCAGTTGGCGCAGCGGTCAGACGTGTGACCCGCGGCGTGGAATGGCGAGGCTCCAGCAGGGGAGACTTATCATGGCATCCGTCCAGGTCCGCGAGATTCTCGATTCAATCCGAACGTTCTATGGCCGCCTGGCAGAACGCTTCAAGGAGGCCCAGCAGTCCATTCAGGGCGGGCAGTTGCCCTACCTGCTGGAGTACATCGCGATCCACGAAGGCCAGCTCGGTACAGGCATTGAGGAGTTCGAGGAGAACGCCGAAGACTGCCTGCTCGATACGTGGCTGCAGTTCGGCGCCGGCGAGACGCTCGACGGCATTCTCCAGCAGCTCAAGCTGACACCGGAAATGACAGAAGACGAAGTCCTGGCGGCAGCGCTCAGAGTCGACACTCAGTTGATCGCGTTGTACGAGGAACTTGCTGGCGAATGCTCGGTTCCGCATGTTCGCGAGCTGTTCGAGGCTCTCGCGAAGATGCAGGAAGCGAGAGAGCGCCAGCTCGCCCGCGCGGTACAGTAGGCCGAGTTGAGATGACACACACTGGCAGACGCTTTGTCTGGCAGCGTCTACAGGATCGACTTCAGCTCGACGATGAAGTGCAGCGTGGCGTTCGGGCCAATTCCAGCTGGCGGCATTCCTGCAGCTCCGTACCCAAGGTCTCCCGGAATCTCCAGCTCGATCATTCCACCTTCGCCGATCAACTGCAGACCCTCGGTCCAACCCTTGATGACACCGCCGAGGCCAAAGTCGATTGGGGAGCCCTTGGCGTATGAACTGTCGAAGACTTTCCCGTCATCAAGCCACCCTTTGTAGTGGCATCGCACCGTGTCAGCCGCAGTCGGTTTGCGACCATCCGACTTGCGCAGGATGCGGTACTTCAAACCGGATTCGGTCGCAGTGAACTCTTTCGGAGCGTCGGCGTCCGACTCGCCTGGTCCTGCCTGCGGAGCTTCCGGTTCCGCCGGTTCTCGCGAAACGGTTTGTACAGGCGGATTCTCGGTGGGCGTCGGCACACAACCGGCAACCAGCACGGCGAACATCAGGCAGACAGTCAGACGCATCAGAAAAGCAGACATCAAACAGCTCCGTTGGACTCGTAATCGCAACAGTTTTCGGACGGGATTCAGGACGCGGGACGGTAGCTGACAGGGGGGCGTCTGTCGAACGCCGCCTTCAATCCAGCGATCGCCAGTCATGCCCCGCGTGGCCTCGCTGATGGAATCCGGGTATCGTCTTTCCCTCTTTAGATACAGCCACCTGGCAAACCCTTCGAGTAATCCACAATGCGAACCTGCCTTTCAGCCATCCTCGTCCTGGCAATTCTGTCGCTGACGTCCTGCTGTCCTGCGGCCGTTGAGACGTTGCCGACGACCGTGCAACTTCACGGAGCGGATTCTCAGCAGCAGCTTGTCGTCGGGACGCAGATCAACGGTCGCACCGTCGACCTGACACGTAACGCGACGTACGAGTCAGCAAACCCCGCAATCGCCGAGGTCAGCTCGGCAGGCGTCATCACCCCTGTCGGAAATGGCGTGACCGAAGTTCGAATCCGGTCAGAGCACGGCGAAGCCTTTGTCTCCGTAGCTGTTTCGGAGGCGGGCCAGAATCCGTCGCTCGATTTTGAAAACGACATCATCCCGGTTTTGACCGACGGTGGCTGCAACTCGGGACCGTGTCACGGGAAGGCGCGCGGGCAGGGTGGCTTCAAGCTGTCTCTGTTCGGATTCGATCCTGAGTACGACTTCGGTGCGCTGTCGCGAGAAAGCCGCGGACGACGAGTCTTTCAGACGTCGCCAGAGCGCAGCCTGCTGCTGCGTAAGCCGATTGGTGACGCTCCGCATGGCGGCGGCCTGAGAATGCGGGAAGGCGATGCCGCCTACCGAACTCTCCTCCGCTGGATCCAGAACGGGATGCCTCGCCGGGCCGAACAGGCTCCGAAACTGGTCAATGTGACAGTCGAACCGTCTGACCGGATTCTGAACTTTGAATCGCTGCAGCAGCTCATCGTCACCGCTCACTACTCGGATGGTTCAACTCGCGACGTGACGCCTCTGACGGCATATCAGTCGAACGAAGCCGCCGTTGCAGGAGTCAACGAAGACGGACTCGTCGAAACGACGAACGTCACCGGCGAAGCGGCCATCATGGCCCGCTATATGGGGATGATCGCCGTCGCGACGATCTCGGTGCCGCTGGCCGAGGACGTGCCCGAGACTGTCTACGCGAACCTGCCTCGCAACAACTTCATTGATGATCTGGTCTGGAAGAAGCTGCAGCGTTTGCGGCTGACTCCGTCGCAGCCGGCTCCCGATTCGGTGTTCCTGCGTCGAGCGTACGTCGACATCATCGGTCGCGTCCCGACCGCCGACGAAGCTCGGGCCTTCCTCAAGGACGAGTCCCCGGCAAAACGCTCACGGCTCGTCGACGAGTTGCTGGAGAACCCCGAGTACGTCGATCACTGGTCCAACAAGTGGGCTGACCTGCTGCGTCCGAATCCGTACCGGGCCGGCATCAAATCGACGATGAGCTTTGACACCTGGATTCGCGAGGCCTTCCGCCAGAACAAGCCGTATGACGAGTTCGTCCGCGAACTGCTGACTGCTCGAGGCAGCACGTTCCGCAACGGAGCAGTCGTCCTGTTCCGCGACCGGCGCGAACCTGAGGAACTGACGACGATCGTCAGCCAGCTCTTCCTGGGCATCCGGCTCGAATGCGCGAAGTGCCACCAGCACCCCAACGAAGCCTGGGGACAAAACACGTTCTACGGCCTGGCAGCGTACTTCGATCGGCTGGGCCGCAAGGGGACGGGCATCTCCGCACCGATTTCCGGATCGGAAGAGTATCTCTTCGTGGGCAAACGGCGTCCGGTGAAGCATCCGCTGACAAGTGCGGAAATGGCGCCGACCCCGCTGTTTGGCGAACCGCCGCAGATCGCCGAGGACGCTGATCCGCGGGAGAGCCTCGCTGCCTGGATCACCTCGGACGAGAACCAGTTGTTCCGGCAGGTAATCGCGAACCGGATCTGGAAAGACATGATGAGTCGCGGACTGGTTGAGCCGGTGGACGATCTCCGGGCCTCGAACCCGGCGACGAATCCGGAACTGCTGGAAGCTCTGGCGGTTGACCTGCGAGACAACAGCTACGACCTCAAGCACCTGATTCGACGCATCGCGAACTCGTACGTCTACGGGCTCAGTTCGCTGCCCAGCGACACGAACGTCGTCGATGGCCGAAACTACTCGCGTTTCTACCGAGAACGGTTGCGAGCCGAGGTGCTGCTGGATTCGGTCTGCCAGATCACGGGCGTCGAAGAGAAGTTCGCCGCCATGCCGCCTGGTTCAACTGCTCGGCAGCTCTGGTCACACCGGATCGATTCGCTGTTCCTCGATGCGTTCGGTCGTCCCGATCCTAATCAGGATCCGCCGTGCGAACGCTTCCCGGATACAACCGTCGTGCAGGCACTTCACCTGATGAATTCGCAGAGCCTCTATGACAAGGTCACCAGCGACAAAGGCCTTGCCGCGACACTGTCGACGGCAACAGACCGCACGGACGCCGCGATCCTTGAGGATCTGTACCTGGCGGCCTACTCCCGCTTCCCGACCGACGCCGAACGGGAAGCCGCCGGCAAATTCCTCGCCGAGCAGAAAGACTCCCGCCGCGCCGCTCTGCAGGACCTGCTCTGGGCCATGCTTAACACGCCGGAATTCGTTTTCAAGCACTGATCGCAAACTGCAGCAATCCAGCGGCGTCATCGCTGATCGTGAATACCCCCCGCTGAGGCGAATTCATCAACAGCGTCGATCGAAGCGGCGAAACACGTCCGCGCAAAGAAAAAAGGTGTCGAGGGAAGCGATTCCCTGGACACCTTTTCTCGGATTTCTGGTCGGCTGGAGCTTAGTCCAGATCGTCCGGACCGTGATCAACGCAGTCGTCATCGTGCCACAGGGGCAGGCCGGCGGCGTACCGGGCGGCGAGCATCACGACTTTGTCTTCGGATCCTGGTTTCGCAGCAGTTGCTGTTTCCGGCTTAATTCCAAGGACTGCGAAATCGATCTCTGGATACGCTTCAACCGAGCTGACCATGTCGCCGTCGAAATCATCCATATCGAACTCAGCATCTGAGAAAGACATACCGGTCTTGCTCCACTTCTTCCGAGGGGTGATCTTGATTCTTCACAGCTCGAGGAGAGCTGTCGTC
>JAPOLP010001025.1 GCA_029977045.1 Planctomycetota bacterium | reverse complement strand
GCGAGGCCAGCCGCTGAGGTCGAGAGAAAGCGTCGTCGACCAGTTCCCGTTGCTGCCTGCTGCGGACGGTTGAGGTTCGTCACGTTTCATCTCCGGTGTCGGAAGAAGAGTCGTCAATTTCCGCGTTCGGTCGGACGGCTTGCGCCGTTTCGCTCTCAGGGAGCGCGTCGGCATCAGTCTCGTCGGCCTTGTCGGCGATCTGCTTGCTGGCGACTTTGCGGAGCCAGTGAACTTCCATCGTCGAATAATCGACTGTGCGTTCGCACTTCCAGTACTCGGGAATCTCGAAGATCGAACGCTGCGGCGTGCGGAAGAGCATCAGCGTGTCGTCCGCAGTCACGTCCGGTCGGGCGAGCCGTTCCAGCGATTTGTAGAGTGGCGACCCATTCTGGATGTCAGGGACCATCTTGTACGGCGGATCGAAGAAGACGAGCGAATACGGCAGGAAGCCGTCGACGTTCTTCGGGCGGAACGACGTCAGTGTCACGTCGGTCTGCCAGCAGAGGGTTTCGTCCTGGCACTTGAGACTGGCGACGTTTTTGCGGAGCAGTTCAGCGGCTTTGCGGTCCTTCTCGAAGAAGACGACCGAATGGGCTCCGCGGCTGAGTGCTTCCAGTCCCAGCGTGCCTGTGCCGGCAAAGATGTCCGCAACGCGAGCCTCGACAACCTCGTCGAGGATGTACTCAAACAGGCTCTCTTTGACGCGGTCCGTGATCGGTCGCGTGATCTGGCAGGGGTTGGTCAGCAGTTTTCGACGGCCATAGCGGCCGGTGATGATGCGCATGAAGCTCTCCGCGTTCTGTCAGAAGAGCGGCAGAGTATCGGCATCGGCGTTCGATTTACGAGCCCGCCGGATCCGTCACAAACGCAGCCGGTGCCGCTTCGAGCCCGGCCAGCCGCGCACACTCGGTCGCGATCTGCTCGCCGGAAACCGGCATCAGAAAGAACGAATCCGTCCCGAGTTCCCGCAGCACTGGTTCGAGAGGCCTCGATTCCGCCTGGCCAACGACGATCAGCCGAACGTCCGACCGCTGCCGAGCCGCCGCAGCGAGTACGAGCACTCCCGCAGCGCCAACATTCAGATCGACCAGCAGAACGAGCCGCGAACCATCTCGCTGTTGTGCCGCCAGCTCGCCGCGAACTTCCGCCGTCTTTGATCGCGACTGAATCCGGACACTCGAATCCGCGAGTTGCCTCCGC
The DNA here is from genome assembly GCA_029977045.1 of Planctomycetota bacterium. Lineage (GTDB taxonomy): Bacteria > Planctomycetota > Planctomycetia > Planctomycetales > Planctomycetaceae > JAPOLP01. Next base: position 1,425 of record JAPOLP010001025.1, on the reverse strand, counting down.
AGCTCGGGATACCAGCGAGGCTGTTGTTCGAGGACGAGGATGCGACTCACTGCGTACGCCTGTCGTTAAACGATTCGATCTGCAGAACCAGAGACGGTGAGACACTTGTCGAACGCGCTTCCGGTCCGGCACCCTGTGGCAGTGTTTCCGTTCCTGGCCACGGAGTCGATGCCATGAAGACTGTCGTCTGCTTTCTGACCGCCGTGATTCTGTTGATCGTATTGTCGATCGGTCGGGAAACAATTCCGCAGCGAGAAGTGACGGCCGACGACGGAGCAGGGCCTCGCGAGCTGTGGGTGAAGGTTGTCTTCGGCACTGACGAAAAAGATGCCGTCTGGGACGGTCGCGTTTCTGTCTCGAACGGCGAGTTGCGGGACATTGATGCGTGGAGCTTCGAGGCGCGGGATCAGCTCGATGCTGATGCGCGAAGCTGGAAGATTCGCAGCGGACTGATCACCGGACGCCGGGCGACTTATGCCGAACCGACGCGTGGCGTTGTGCTGCGGCTGCAGGCGACGGGGCAGACTCGCGTTGCCGTCGCGACTGAACAGGGAAACTTTGAGTTTGATCCGACGGTGCTGCAGGCCGGGCAGCCTCAGTCGCAGCTTGAAGGTAAAGCGTCGGTTGAGTTGATGGCCAGCGGGGAACTCGTCGCGCGGACGACGACCGATGATGACTTCGCGTCGATTGCGATCGATTCTCGCGGGCATCGGCATGTCATGTGGGTCGCGTTTGACGAAGCGAATCAGCGTGACTGGTTGTACGTTCGCGATCTCGACGAACCGGGCGCCGCGCCGCAGTCGGTCTTTGATGCGGAAGAGTTCGACAGTCCTCGGTTGTTCGTCGTGAAACGCGGCGACGGGTCGGAAACGCTGCGAGCGGTCTTCTGCTCACCAGGCAAGTCCGCAAACTGGGATGTTTATTCGGCAGTGAAGACAGCCGTCGGCTGGGTGCCGGAGCGTCTGACGCGCAGCGACGGAGTCGAGCTGAAGGTTGCGGCGGATCAGTCGCCTGACGGAGCACTCTGGGTTGCCTGGCAGACGTTTGAGAACGGGCACGGTGACGTTGTGGCGAAGCGGCTGCACGAAGGTCGGTGGTCGAACGAGTTTTTTCTGCAGAGCGACGCCGACGAGTGGAACCCGTCGATCAGCGCCGTCGATTCCGGGACGGCGTGGGTCGGATTCGACTCGTACGCAAACGGAAATTACGACGTCGAGGTCGCTCGGCTGACGGCAGACGGGAACGAGCTGAGCTGCCCGCTGCGAACAGCAGTCTCGACGAGCCCGGACTTTGAGACTCATGCGAATGTGCTCGCTGACGGTGACGGTGTCTGGGTTGCCTGGAATGCGGCGGGTGAGAACTGGGGCAAGGACTTTCGTAACGGGCCGATGATCAACGACGGCGTTTACTCGGAACCGTTGCACG
>JAPOLP010000036.1 GCA_029977045.1 Planctomycetota bacterium | reverse complement strand
CGAGCAGAACTTCGGCAATCTCCCGAAAAGCCCCGACATGGAACAGATCGTGAAACCACGGATCGTTCTCACCAAGACGCTGCAACTGCTTGAGCGTCGATCGATCTGATTTGTCCTCGTAGAAGACATGGTCAATCGGCATCGTCGGCACGATATCGCGAATGAATCGCTCGACGTTTGAGATCAGCTCGGCCAGTGCATCTCCTGAAACAAACTCGTGAAACGCGACGAACCCGCGGGTATCGAAGTCCTGACGAGCCTGATCGGAAACATGTCCTGCCAACATTCCAGCCTCCTGTCTTTCAGCCTTGCGTTCTCAGCTGTTGCGAAAATCGCTGACGACCGCAGCCCTCGTCAACTTCAAGGGTCACGCACCTGCAGTCCAGCGCGTCACGACCCCACCGCATCAAACCGATCCAACCAGATTCCCGCCGCCGGCACCTCGTCGAGGTGCGGCGTCTTTAAGACCGGACACCCGTTGCACCCGACCTGGCCCCTACCCTGATCCTCGGCCATCTCCAGCACGATGCAGGGACGCCGCACTTCAGCCGCAAACGCCAACGATGACCAAATCCCTGCGAGTGCCATCGTTAGAGTGATTCAGCGATCAACGAAACGGTAGTGACCGTCGGAGTTACTACTCCCTGGAAAACAAGCCAGTCAGGTGATGTGACAGGAACCTGATTTCACGATCCGCGCAGACTCAGTGACGAGTTGCTACGTCAGGACTTCCGTGATGTCGGCGGTACTGTCAGCGAATGACTTCGTCGGAGCACCAAGCTGATTGGCGATTGTCACGAAGAGATTTGCGAGCGGGACGTGATCGCCGTAGTGCAGGTGCGACCCGTGCCGGAAGCCGAGACTGCTGCCGCCGCTCAGGATGATCGGGTAGTTCGTGGCCTGGTGAGTCTTGCTTGTGGCGCAGCCGTAGAAGCACAACGTGCTGTCCAGCAGCGTGCCGTCGCCTTCCTGAATCGAATCGAGTTTCTTGACGAAGTTCGCGTGCAGCTCATTCAGAAACGCGATGTACTGCGCGACCTCGGCGAAGTTCGTCTTCTCGTGCGAGAGCTTATGCGCCGAGGATCGCAGGCCGATGGCGGCTGGGAACTGGTCAGTCAGGCCGCCCTCTTCACAGGCCGTCTGGAACGTCGCGACTCGCGTGCTGTCCGTCTGGAATGCCAGGGCCAGCAGGTCGTACATCACCGTCAGGTATTCGCGGGGACTCGTCAGAGTCGCATCCAGTTCCAGACTCTTCGGGTCGACGTTCGGCTTGGGAGTGTCCTGCCAGAACTTCGCCCGCTGAGTCAAACGCTCGACCTCGCGGACGGACGCGAGGTACTCGTCGAGCTTCTTCCGGTCCGTCGCCCCCAACCGACGATTCAGATCGCGGGCTTCGCCCAGCACTTCATCAATGATGCTGCCTCGGCTGGCCAGCGAGTTCTTTTCTGACTGCGAGACATCGCCAAACAACCGACGGAAGATCTCCTCCGGCTTGCCGAGACCTGGAACCGGACGACCGGCGCGGTCAAACGACAGCGTCGACGACCGATACGGACGATTAACGCCACCGAACGAAGACAGCACGAGCGACTGATAACGCGTGTCCTGCCCCAACGATCCAGCAAGGTGCTGGTCGATGGAAATTGACTGTTTGTCGTAAGTCTTAAGCAGGTCGGCACCGGTCAGGAAATAGTCGGCTCCCTTGTGGGCTGACGTCCGCCTCATCGCCGGATGCGATAACCCGGACAGGAACGTGATCTTGTCACGCATCGGCATGATGCTCTCGTGCATGACTGGTGCCTGGTAGTCGCGTCCCTCGCCGACAGGAAACCAACCGTGGTCCATCCGGTCGGAAGCATTGTCGGCAGGCATCGGCACCCCATAGGCGAAGTACCCGCCAAAAAAACGAGGCTTTGGTGCAGCCGCTTTGTCAGCCGCCATGCATTCCAGCCACGGAAGCACGAGGCTGACGCCAGCGGCTTTGAGGGCTGTTCGGCGAGTCAAATGCCAGGATCTGGGTTTCATGGTGTGTTCTCAGTTTGAGTGGTTGATCTCGTTGTAGCGAGACTCGCCAGGGCATTCGGTTGCGTCGCGCGTGCCGAAAGTCTTGGTGACTTTCGCTACGCAACGGTCTTCATTTCACTCGGAATGGCTCAGAAAGCACGATCTGTTCGATGACTGTCTGAAAGGCATCGTTGTCTTCTTCGACCGTTTTGCAGATTGAATCAACAGTCGATCGGTCTGTGAACTCCAGATACCGACCCAGGCTATACGCCATGACCTTTCGCACGAGAGCCCGGCGGAACTGGGCCTTCTTCTCGATCAGGATGTAGCTTTTCAGATCATCCAGATTCTGGATCTCTCTGCCATTCTTCAGCCGTGTCGAAGGATCGACATTCACCTTCTGGTGAGGTGCTTTGACGAGCGGGTCTGACGTTCCCTCGCGCCACTGGCCGAGGGCATTGTAGTTCTCAAAGGCGACGCCCCATGGATCGATCTTGCTGTGGCAATCGTGACAGCTCGCCACCTGGGCATGAGCAACCAGCCGCTCTTTGAGGGACAGCGAGGCTTCGTCCTTCACTTCAGGCTCGGGAAGGTCGGGCACGTTCGGCGGAGGCGGTGGGGGCGGATCATCAAGCATCCGCTCGAGCACCCAGACACCTCGACGAATCGGATGCGTCTCCGCGCCCGTCGAGTTGCCGAACAGCATGCTGGCCTGCGTCATCAGCCCGCCGCGGTGATGCTCGGAGCCGACCGGCACAACTCGGAATCCGCCGCTGACACCCGGAATGCGATAGTGCCTCGCGAGAACCGGATTCAGCACGGCGAAGTCCGAGTCGATGAAATTCGAGATGTTCAGGTTCTCCGCCAGGACATGATGCACGAAGCGGATTGACTCCTCTTCAAAGAGGTCCTTGTTCTTTTCTTCAAAGTCAAAGTACTCAGGATTCACGGCCAGCCGCCGGATGCCTGCGAGGTCGAGCCACTGCGACGCAAAGTTATGGGAGAAACCAAGTGACTTCGGATCGGCGATCATCCGTCGCGTTTGAGCAAGCAGGACGTCCGGCTCGTGCAGTCGTTCCTCCGCCGCGAGATCAAACAGCGTGTCGTCGGGCATCGAACTCCAGAGGAAGTACGACAGCCTCGACGCCAGTTCGTAGTCATTCAATCGCCGCCGTTCGACGGGCCCGTCGTCAGCGACGATGGCTTCGTCCGGTTCCGAGATCAGCAGGAAGTGCGGCGAGCAGAGGACGGACGTTAGTGTCGAAATGACCGTCGCCTCGAAGGACTCCTCGCGATCCCTGAGCCGCTTAAACAGTGCGACTTTGTGGTCGACTTCATCTGTCGAAACAGGTCGGCGATAAGCGCGCGGCATGAAGCGTTCGAGAATTTCGCAAACGTAGGCGTCTTCGTTCGTCTGATTGGCGGACTCAAACAGGATGGCCTGCCGCTGAGGTGACGGCCACGACTCGTAGTGGTTGCCTTTGATCTCGACCCAATCGATCTTCAGTTTCGGCAACTCGTTGTACGCAAGCTGACTCGTGCCTCGGCGGTAGTCGTTGAAGATGCGGAAGTAAGACGGCCGGCCCGGCTTGTTCGACTGAAACGGGAAGTTGGCTCCCTGCACGACGAACTCGTAGACCTGCGGTTCGGTCGATCGAATCTCGACGTTGGCGGCTTCCTTCTGATCCGACACGTTGGCGCCTCGGAACGAGCCCAGCTCAAAAAACAGTCGCGGAAATGAGCCGCCGGCTCCGGGGACCGCACTGCAGCGGATCCGGACAAGCACCGGCGCGTCGTGCGGGACTTCGTACATCTCAACGCGAAACTCCGGCTGCCAGCCGGAACGACCATCTCCCTGAGCCCCGCCGATCTTTCTATCCGGAGCGAACGGGTCGCCCACTTTGTCGCTCGGTCGGTCACCCGCCAGCAGAATCGAGTCACCGTCGGGCTCGCCATGTTCCAGTCGGAAGAGTCCGGCCTGGGCACCGTTTCCCGGCCTGTAGTTATCACCGGCCTTCAAGGCAAACCCGACTCCGGCTCCCTGTTTGCGATTCTTCTTTCTGCCTTTGCTGTTGGGGTTCGACTCTCCCTCAAAAGCAAGTTCTGGCTCAATCCGCACGAAGTACGGAGCGGGCTGATCCTCCGGGACCAGGATGATCTTCTCCAGCGCCGAGCGAGCGATCCGTTCGAAGTACTCGATGTGCAACGCCGACGTGCCGAGCACGCTGCTGTTGTTCTTGAAGCCTTCCTGAGCCGTGCCCTCGGGCGGCAGGTCAGTCGCGTATCGCAGGTCGAGATGCAGCAGATCACGGAGCGTGTTGTTGTATTCGTAAGCCGTCAGCCGACGCAGAACATTCCGCCCGCCCGTCGACCGCTTCGCTTCCATCGCCTCCCGGATCGACGCCGTCAGTGCTTCTACGACAGCCTGCCGTTCTGCACGAGCCGGCTGCTTTGAGGCGTCTTCCGGTGGCATCTCGCTGATGTTGATCAGGTCCAGGACTTCCTGCCACATGTCGCCATCGCTGCCGTTAACCAGATCAGGATCAAGCCTGTCCAGACGCAGCTTCGCTTTCTGCGCCTTCGGCCCATGACAGCTCACGCAGTACTTCGCCAGAAAGGGGCGAATCAGCTCTTCGTATCGGTCTGCGCGAACATCCGCAGCGTTCAAAAGAACGAACAGAAGCAGTGCGAAGCACCGTGACGCATTCATGAATGACTACTCTCTTCCCGAGTTGTTCTTCTCGTCGTCTTCCAGCAGTGTTGAGTTCCTGCCGTCCGGCAGCGGAACTGGCAGGTCGGCGGGCTTCAGGACTGCGTGGCGGAGCCCTCGAATGATGGCGTCGCAGCCAGAATCGCGAAACCAGCTGATCCACTCGCAATGGTTTTCCGTCGAACCGTGGAACCCTGCCTGGCTGCTGTCGTGAGAAGTGTAGCGGCCTGCTTCGACGCGAACGCTCCGATCATCCCGGTCACGTTCGTGGCTCTTTTCAACAGACCACCGCCTGAAGCATCGCCGGGCAGAACCTAACCAGACGAGCCGGTCGCAAACTGAATGGTCTCGAAGTTTGCGGCTTTGCAGGTGTCGTAGATATCGACGACGTCTCCGGCGGGAACCTGCGGGGCGATGTCGAGGATGACGGGGACCTCGGCAGCGGCGGCGGCCAGCTGTCGCAAAACACTGCGGAGCTGTACCCAGTCACGGAACTGACGTTCGTTGAGTGTCGCCGTCGTTGTCCCATCGGCCTCGCGTTTGAGGGTGATCCAGAAATTGCCGAGCGGCGGCGGAGCCTCGACCGGTTGCGACACTTCAACGGAGCCGGCACCGGCCAGCGGAGTCGGCAGGTTTGACTCGCGAATCTGCCCGATCGATGCGCACACGAAGAAGATCAGGAGCAGGAACACGACGTCGATCATCGGCGTCATGAACGAGTCGTCCTGGTCGGTGGCACGCTGATGGACGGAGGGAATTCGCATATGGAAAGATGCTGTCTATTCAGCTTTCGGCGTCACGGCAAAGCCGACCCTGGACACGCCGGAACGGGCACAGGCCAGCAGGATGGGTTCGATCTTTTCGTAGGGAGCGTCGCGGTCGGAGCGGATGCGGACTTCAAACTGGCCGGCGGACTCCTCGCTGCCGGACACAATCCGCTGTTCGACCTCGACGAGTTCAGCGGGCTGGCCGGCGATGTCGAACGCGCCGTCGGCCTTGACGGTCACCACAAGCCGGGCTGGCGTCGGGTCGTCTTCGTCGTCGAACTGAGACGCTTCCGGCAGGTTGACTGGTTCAACGGCTTCCGTTCGAGCGACGTGGCTGGCGACCAGGAAAAAGATCACCAGCAGAAAGACGATGTCGATCAGTGACGTCACGTTAAAGCTGACGGACGTCGTGCGGCCTCCGCTGGGAACTTTCACGACGGCCTCCGTCGTTCCTGGGCGATCGTTGGGATGCGCGGATCAGAATCAGAGGACGTCTTCCCGGATTTGTCTTTCTCCTTTGCCGCCTTCTTGCGACGGGCTTCGTCACGGCGGTAATCCGCGAAGACGCTCTCGGCGGTCAGCGAGGCTTCGGCAACCAGTTCGTCGATCCGGTTGCGAAAGATCGCGAAAAAGAAGAACGCGGGCACGGCAACCGTCAGACCCATCATCGTGGTGACCAGAGCGCGATAGATTCCGGGAGCGAGTTCGGAGACGGCGGGGTTGGCCTTCGCCTCGAACTCCATAAACGCCTGGATCATGCCCCAGACGGTACCGAGCAGCCCAAGCATCGGGGCAAGCGTGCCGATCAGGTGCAGGTATTCGATCTTGCGAAACAGCCGCGCCGCCTGTTCGGTCGCGGTGTCTTCCATCGCCTTTTCGACGTCCGAGTAGCCGAATTCGATGACGCCCAGACCAGCGGCCAGCACGCTCGACAGAAAACTCGGGTGACTCTGGCAATGATCGCGGGCTCCAGCCGGATTCCGATTAGCCAGCAGGCCATGGATCTCTCCTGGCAGATCTGGCGGAATCAGCGCGTTGCGGCGAATGCTCAACAGATGCTCGAAGACCAGGTAGACCATCGTCAGGCTGAGCAGCAGGATGACTCCGCCGACCACTCCGCCAGTGCGGGCAATCTCGACGATATCAATTTGCGAAAGAGAGTCCGTAGGCGAGACCGTTTCGCTGGCTGGCGACGCCGGCGGCTCACCGTCCTGCGCGAGAGCCGGGAGAGCGAGCATCGCCAGAAAGCCAAGCAGCAGCATTGGAAAAACGACAGGCCGCAGAGATGTGCGGCGATGGATCCGTCCGTGAATCATCGTCTGATCCCGAGTGGGGAAGGCAGTGCAGAGGAGTCGAAGCAGGACTGTAAGGCAGGCGCCCGTGGCGGCAAATGCCGGTCTTCTTAACGGCGTTCCGCAGTTCGTGGAACGGGATTCATTCCGTTTCGACAGGCCGGCTCAGACGGAATGAATTCCGTTCTACGGAGTGTCGGCGTTCGGTTCCTGGCTGACACTCGCGAGCAGCTCTTTGAGACTGGCCCGAGCATCGCTGGCTGCGGTTGACCACGGATAGCGGGTGATCGTCTCCTGAAACAGCCGGGCAGCTTCGACCCGCAGCCCGTTTCTCAGCAGAGCCTGCCCTGCCTCAAAGCTGGCACGCGCGATCAGCGGGTGATCTGAGCTGTAAACGATTGGCAGCTTGAGAAACTCGGCAGCGCCAAGGTCGTATTCCTGGCGAATCAACCGTGCCTGGCCGAGCAGAAAAATCGGACCGGCTCGCAGCGGCGGTTCCAGCTGGTCGATCTCGGTCGCCCAGCGGGAAACGTCGAAGTCAGATACCTTGCGATTTGTGATCTGCAGGCGACGCTCCTGCCACATGGACAGTGACCGAATCCGATCATCAGGCAGGCGGTTCAGCTCGCGAATCGTATCTCTGGATCGCTGGCCGTGCTCAGCGTCATACAGCAGCAGGCTGGCCCCCACCAGGCGGTCCATTGGCTTACTCTCGTTGAGCCAGGCGGCGGCCGTCGATCGATTCACACCGTCGATTGACTGATTCGCCCACACCAGCGGAGCGAGATTGATGTGCCGCGTGAACGGGTCGCTTTCGTAAATCTGCCGGAACCGCGAACCCGCTGTCGCGAAGTCTTCGCGCCGCAACGCGCAGCCCGTCAACAGGCCGAGAATCTCGCGGCGAGCCCAGCGGCGAGGTTCGGCCTCGACTGCCTTCTTCAAGAGAGATTCGGCTTCGTCGTTCCGGCCTTCGGCCAGCAGTTGCTCCGCATCGATCTGCTGCTTGATCCGGGCGTAGCGCACGGCGACGACGTCCGAAATCGGGTAGATCTTTTCGCCAATCGGACCGACGACTTTGATCTGGCTTCCGTTGTAGTCGCTGATCTTGCACTTCAGAGAAAAGTGAGCAGTCGCGTTCGGGCCTCGGATGTCGATCTCGTCCTGAAACTGCGCGAGCACCGTTTGCAGCGGCAGCAGCCAGAGGGCCAAAGCATACGTTGAAGTTCCGCAACCCAGAAACCTCCGCGTCAGCCTCCTGTTTGACCGCAGGCCGCTGGCATGCGTCGCCTCCAGCCGGCCAATCGCGCACGACTGCGACTTGCGGTCAAACGAAGTGATCACGTCAGAAGTTCCTCACGTTGCGATAGCGGTATGTTCCGCCGTTCTGGCGAGCCAGTCGCTTGAGGTAGTTGTCGATCGCCAAGTCACTGTCCTTGCCGAATTCGATGCAGTGAATCTGCGTCCGCCCCTTGTTGTAAGTGCGGATGTCGTTCAACGCGGACGCGGACAGCGGCTCGGTGGCGTCGGTCAGAAAGTAGAGATGGTCCGGGCGGTAGCTGAGAGCCTCAAGCAAAGCCGGCAGGTGAGTCGTCCCACCCTCTGGAGTCACTCGCTTGATGTACTGCCCGGCCAGAGTCTTGTTGATATCCGTCGCCCACTGCAGCCCCGGCGGGCGGCCATTCAGGATCAGCTGAGCGTAGGTGTTGTTGTAAAACAGAACGTGGAACTGCTGCGTGGAATCGAGACTGTTGATGCTGGCAAGCAGTTCGCGTTTGGCGACGGCGAGCTGCCGGTAGTCCCCCATGCTGCCCGAGCGGTCGACGAGGTACACAAACTTCTGCCCCTTGACCGTGATGTCGAAAAATGAGGTTTCGCCATGCGAGCCGGAGATCAAAGCCGTTGGAGACGGTGCTCCATCAAGCCCCATGAGCGCGTCAGCAGCCGAGGCTGACGTTGGCGTCTGGAGCGGCGAGCCAGCTCCGACGATGTCCGCAAGCTCGGTCTCCGGCAGATCGATCAGGTCGGACGTTAATTCCGGAAGACTCTCCGTTGCGGCTGCAGCGACGTCGGCTTCGCTGGGCGGGCGATCTTCGGAGAGATGGTTTTCTTCCGGAGCTGGCTGCTCGCTGGTCTGCTCAGCGTCCGCCGTTTCCGTCAGGGCAGAGGCATCCTTGACGTAAATGCCGACTTCGCGGAAGTCACCCTCGGCAGCGCCCGAGTTGCCTCGATCCCAGTGCTGCAGACTTAACAGAAAGAGGAAAACCAGCAGGCCGTGGCAGATCACCGAGGCGAACCAGCTCGGCACCGTCATCCGCCTGACAGCGGGCTCGCGCCGAAACTCTGGCGGTTTCCAGGTTCGCTCCATCGCAAATTCTCAGACAGTTGGCGGATCGAGATCACTCGCCAGAAGATGCAGGCGTCGTTCCCTCGGTCGGCTTTGCTGGTTCAGGCTGAAACTGATTCACGTAAGCTTTAGTGATATCTTCCGGGGCGACGGTGGCCGGCGGCTTGAACGTGAAGAGGGCGTCATCGAGCGATTCCGGCCAGGTAACCTCGGTGAAGTCGATCGTCACCATTGGCAATCGGCGATCGTCGCCCTCTTTCTTCAGGTAGACGACCCGGCGGGGAAACAGCGAGTCCTGCTCGAAGTAAAGCCGGACCTGATCGGGTACAGCGGGCGGCAACGGGCGATCAGCCGGCGCATTTGCCCCCAGAAACCTCTCACGAAAGCTGCGTTTCCAGGCACCTTCGATCACGACGAATGCCCGGTAGCTGGCGTCCTGCTCCCACTGAGCGTCGAACTGAATTGACTTCTGCAGTGACGCAAGCAGCCCCTGCAGGCCGCCGAGCCCCAACTCAGCCGTGAGCACGTTCTGTGAGCTGAAGCCCGCCTGGCTGGCGGCGCTGATGATCTGCTGGACGTTGCGGCGTGTGACTCGCTGCTGGCCCCCGACATCGGTGTGCGTCCACAGGAGCTGGCCATCGCAGACTTCGATCAGCTTGCCGGACGTCCCGCCAACCTGGACGTCGTATTCGAGCCGCAGCTTCAGGTCGGCTCCCTTCAGATACCGGCCGGCCATGCGGAACTGGCGATCGCCGACGCGGATGCTCTGGTCGAGCTTCGCGTCAATAAAGCGGTAGCCGTTGAGTTTGTCATGCGCCTGCTGCAGCGTCCGCAACGCGTTCGCTCCGGACTGCTCGTTTCGCCGCAGTGGCGCTTTCGAGCTGCCTTCCGGCTTCGGATCGTCGGCCTTCGCGTCGTCCGGTTTCGAGGCCGCGTCGGCTTCCGTGGCTGTCGGCTTCTGCGGGGCGTCCTGTCCGAAAGCGGAGCCGATCAGGCCAGTCTGGATGGCGTAACCACCAGCAAAAGTGAGAGTTAACGTCAGTGTTAAGACAGGCTGAGTTTTCATGTCGGGCCGAAAATGACGGATTTTCCAAAGATTCCAGTCGCAGCAGTCCGACAAAGGAAGAGATGAATCCGGATCGTTCCGTATTCCGTGCGTCGGACCTGCAGGTCGGGCGGCATGGTAGCCAGGCAGCGAACTCAGCGTCGACGCCAAAGCGGATCGGTCCCGGACAAGCGATTGATCACCACGCGGACGCCTCGGGGCTGCCGCGAGACGAATCCAAAGGGAGAGGTGCGGGCAACGCGTCCGCATCATTGGGAAGTGGCTGAAAACTCTGGTCGCGAGGGAACGTAATGAGACTCTATTTTCTGGCCCTGGGCACACTGCTTGTGGTCTGCATCGGCTGTCAGCTCGACGGCCAGCAGATCGTGGACCGGCATGAACATGTCGCGCCGCCCGCTCACATGATGGCCCACCCCGGGCCAATGGTTGACGGTCCTGGACCGGGCGTCATGCCAATGATGGCTCCGCCGCCGGCCCGCTCGTTCCAGACGGAATCGACGCAGGTCCGCTTCACGAATCCAGTCGGCATGAGCATCGGCTGGCAGGCTGGTCCGGGCTATGCCGAGAATCAGCTGACGGCGCCTGGCCGTTACAACTTCGTTCAGGGAGCAACCTACCGGCTGAAGTTCACCGGCATCCCCGGTGCTGGCCGCGAAGGCCTGGTTGTCTATCCGAGCCTGCAGGTCTACCCGGCTCACCCGACGACCGACGCTTACCTGTCACACAACAGCGTTCCGCTGGAAGTGACCGACGAAGACCTCGACCAGGTCGAGAGCAACAACTTCGTCACCAAAGTCATCTACCTGCCGGATCCAAAGTTCCAGGAACTGGCGATCGCCGGTGTTGAGACTCTCGTCTCGACGAAGCTCGATCCGGGTGTTGATCCGGTCGCTGAAGCGGAACGCCGCGGCACGATCATGGTCGTCCTCCGCATGGGCAACATGGACCTCGAAATGCAGAACAACGCTGTTGCTCCAGGAGCCGAAGGCGGCCTGCAGCAGGTTGGTTACTGGGACGGAGCGAACGGCCAGCACGTTCCGCCGTCTCCGATCGCGGTCGAAGGCGGCCTGTCCGTCCCCGGCCCGATGATGGTTGGTGGCTCGGGTGGTCCCGGTCGTCCCGGCCTGAATCCGATCGCAGGTGTCGCCGGCACCCCGACCTGGGGAATGCCGATGACCTCGACGCCGATTGGTCTGCCCGGTCCGCCGCATCTGCCGCTCGGTCGTCCGGCCGGTCTGCAGTCGCACACGATCCGCAACCTGTCACCAAACAACATTCCGGATCCGGTCGATCACCTGCTGATCGACGTGAAGCACGATCCGGGTTACAGCCTGCCGGAACCAGTCCGGCACATCCAGTACACGGAAACGCACCCGGTTTACAGCCCCGGCGAAGTCTCGTACCCGGCCTGGGCACTGCCTCAGGGCCAGCAGTAACCACTGCTGCCTGAGGACGGTTGCCTGACAAGGCGGCCAACCGCGTTTCCCTGCGGACCAGAGTGGTTCTGTGGCAGTCTGGCATCGTGCCTGGCTGCCACAAACCTCTGCCGGTTTCCGGCCCGAGCCTCTTCGCTGCCAGCTTTCATTGAGTTGCGACGAACAGACTTGAGCCCGAGATCGACAGGTCATGTTAAAGCGAACGTTTGGTGCAGCTGGATTCGAGATGACGAATTTCGTGCCAGGACAACTCACTGACATCCTGCAGAAGTCGAAGCGACGTCGGCACATCGCTGGCGCGCTGGCGGCTCTGTTTCTGAGCGTGCTCGTCACAACGCCCGCTGCAGCTCAGGTCGTGCCCGAGTACGAAGGCTTCTCGCCGCTTGATTCGCGGCACTCGCCGGGGATGGCGGCTCGGTTTATGGATCTCGGCGGTCGTGCTCAGTCTGGCTGGTTTCAGCCGATCCGGATTGACGTTGAAGACGGTGGCGAGGTCAGCATCTATCACGCTCGACCGGTGCAGGCTCAGGCGTTCACATCGCCGGCTCAACTGGGCGTCATCGTTGGACACACTTACCGATTGCGGCTCCGCAATCTTCCGGAGCTACCCGGCGTCGAACTGTTTCCGACGATCGAAGTGATCGGTCGTCTGCATCCGCCGAACGGGCAGGAACATGAGCATCCGATTCCGGTACACATCGACCGCAAAGACATCGATCTGGCGATCAATGGCAACCTGGTGACTCGGGTCGTCTATCTCGAACAACCTCAGTTTGCGGCACCGTTTGAGCTCGATGCCAGCACGCGCAACCGCGACATCGAAGCCGCGGCCAATGCTCTTCAGGAGGCGGACCGCTTCGGTCGTCCAGTGCTGGTTCTGCGTCTGGGCGGTCGGCTGCCGTCTGCTCAGGGTGAGCCTCTCAGTTTTTATGGCTCCGGTGGCACGATTGCCCGCTCCGTTCCGTCGAGTGCCGCGAAAGCTTCTGACGACGCTCAGGCGGCAGCCCGTTTCAGTCGGCGACCGAACCTCGCGACATCGAATCGAAACATTGTTGCGAGGACCGCTCGACAGGAGGCCGCTCAGTGAAACTTCGGATTCAAACTGCGGCAGCCTGGCTGACAGCTCTGACCGCCGGAACGTTTCTGCTGACTGGCTGCCAGGCGTTTCCGGTCTATCACGTGTCGGACACTGGCGACGTCTCATCGATCGATCGCAGTGTGCTCGCTAAGTACGAGACGGAATCAAGGGCTGACAGCGAAACAAAGCTCAGCAAAGAAACACAGTCGGCCAGCGTGCGTGATCCTCGATGGGGAGTCGAGGGAGAGGGAGCTGATGGCATCGCCCGAGTTGCGACAGGGAAACCTGCACCGCACCGGGCGACGCCGTCTGGCAACCAGATCACACTGATGTCGTACAACGCGCCGCCGAATCAGATCAGCCATCCAAGAGCAATCGCCGCTCGCCGCTACTCGGATCCGGCACTGCAGGCCGTCAGCTTTTCGCAGGCTGAGCCTCGACTGTCCGTTGACGAAAACGGCCAGCGCATCCTGACACCCGACGCGAGCTGGATGACCGGCACCGACGCTCAACGCTACCCGGACGAGTACCTGTTCGACGGCGGCGATCGCGAACTGCCAGTCCACAACCGAGCGTTCGGACGGGGCGGCCTCGACTCCGAGGACACGATCGTCGAGTACCGTGATCACACCGGCAAGAAGCATCTCAAGGAGACGAATCAGGTCGCGATCTACGCACCACGATTCGGCTCAGTGCGAGCTGTCACGACGCCCGGCGGCGAGTTCAATATCGAACGTCTCGCCGGAATTCAGGAGCGGTCGCACAACTCGGGCGTCCAGACAAAGATCGGCCCGCAGCGTTACGACCGCACAGACCGTCTGAAAGGCGTCCGGATGCGGTCGCGAGCCAGTGGCGTCGAGAACCGCGACTGGCAGAGCGGCGTGGCGAACGTCGTTCGTCTGAGTTCGCATGACAAGCTGGTCAACGCCTTCATGGACTTCTCGTTCGCTCTGCAGGGCGAGCTGAATCAGTCGGACGAAGCCCGGCTGCAGATCGCGATCGACGCGGCGTCACAATGGACCCGCAACGAGAACCCGGTCGTCGTCGCGAAACGCGATTCGCTGCATCAGGTCGAAGCCCGCTTCAAGGCCGCCGAGATGGTCGGTGTTGAAGACGAAGCTCCGGAACCGGGCGAACTGCAGATCGTCAAACTGGCTGATCGTTCGAGTGCGAAGCCGGGCGACACCGTCACCTTCGTCATCCGCTACGACAACGTGGGCGACCGCGAGCTGACCGACGTCACGATCGTCGACAACCTGACTCCACGGCTCGAATTCGTGGATGACTCCGCAACGTCTGACCTGCCCGGCGACGTCGTCTGGGAAGACAACGGCGAAGGCAGCCTCGTCCTGACATTCAAGCTCGACAACCCGCTGCCCGGTCGCAAGGTCAAGGACGCAGCAAAGAACCGCGGCAAAGACATCCGCACCGGCGGCGTCATCACCTTCCAGTGCCGCGTCCGGTAAGCGATCGCGGAGACGCGACATCAGGTAGCGGAGCAAGCCGCCCGGTCGAACCAGAACACGTTCTGGCCGGACGGCTTGCGCCGTGCCGCTACCTCGACGAACTCAGCAGCCAGCCGCGATCAATACCGAGCCAGGTCCGCTGTTCCGGACTTCAGGTCGAGGGCTGAGACGATTTTCTGGGCGCTGTTCATCATCATCTTCAGCTCGCTGGCGATCGCGATGAACTGCCAGCCCTGCGAGATGCGGTTCTGTACCTGCTCGGGCGTCTGAACGTGCAGGCCGACCGGCGTGCCGACCTTCTTGCCGGCTTCCAGCACGCGCTGCAGCATGGCTTCCAGTTCGTCCGGAGTCGGATCGACGCCGTCAGGGCCGCGCATCTGGAACGTCAGGTCGTTCGGGCCGACGAAGATCGCGTCGACACCTGGCAGGCTGTAAATCGCCTCGGCGTTCTCGACACCTTCCGGAGACTCGGTCTGCAGGATGACGAGGATCTCGTCGTTCGCGTACTTGTAGTAGTCGCCAGCGGACGCATCAAAGTTCATCGCGTGCAGGCCGCCGCCGACCGAGCGGTTTCCGACGGGCGGATACTTCGCGGCGGCGATCGCTGCTTTGGCTTCCTCGACGGTGTTGACCATCGGGACGACGATACCGTGTGCTCCGGCGTCGAGGACTCGTTTGATGTGGTCATGGTCGCCGCGAGGCACTCGGGCGATCGGAACGCAGCCAGCGTCGGCGATCGCACCGAACAACAGTCCGGCTTCGCTCCAGTCGATCGGTGAGTGCTCAAGGTCAACCGTCAGCCACGGGAAACCGACGCGGGCCATCAGCCGTGTGGCGAACACGTTGCCGAACGAGAGCCACGTTCCGACCTGGGGTTTGCCTGCCTTCAACGCCGCTTTGACTGGATTCTTTTTCATGGGACCTGCCAGACTTGGTTGTCAGATTCTGAGAACGAGCAGGCAGGATTGTGGCCGGTCGAAGCGGAACTGCAACCGAGCCCCGACAGCGATACACACCGTCGATTGACCTCTGGAGAACGAATGATGATGCGGATGTCCGGTCGAGTTCTGGACGCCTTTCTGGCTGCGATAGTCGTTTTCGGCAGCGGCGCACTGAGCCCCGTCGCTGCTGCCGAGTGGGGCACGTTGAAGGCGAGTTTCGTGTTCGACGGCCCCGTGCCGAAGAGAGAAAAACTGCTGCTCAACAAGGACGAGGATGTCTGCTCAAAAGAGCATCCGCTCGACGAGGACGTGATCGTCAATCCGGAGAATCGCGGTATTCAGAACGTTGTCGTGTGGCTCGAACTGAAACGCGGCGAATCCCTGCCGGCGATTCATCCGTCGTACGCGGAAAGCGAGTCTGCAAAAGTCCGTCTGACGACCCATTCGTGCCGGTTCGAGCCGCGGATCGCTCTGCTGCGGACGTCGCAGACGCTGGTGCTGGGTAACGACGACCCCGTCGCTCACAGCACCGTCGCGTTTCTGACCTACAACCAGCCGTTCAATTACGGGATCGCTCCCGGCACGAAGGAAGGCACGAAGCTGCAGCTTGAGAAGGTTGAAACCCGACCCGCGCAGATCAGCTGCCCGATCCACTCGT
>JAPOLP010001150.1 GCA_029977045.1 Planctomycetota bacterium | reverse complement strand
TTATTAACCCGGGCCATCACGGCGATTCAATGCCTGAAAACCGGTGGCGGGGGAGTAATCGCAGCTTCGAGTACGACTCGCTGACCGATCAGTACGCGCGGTTTCTGCTGGAAGAGATCCTGCCCGAGGTCTCGAAGTCATACAAACTGTCGACTGCGGCGAAGGACCGGGCGATCTGCGGCATCTCGTCCGGCGGGATCTGCGCCTTCACGGTAGCCTGGGAACGTCCCGACCAGTTCAGCAAGGTGCTCAGCCACGTCGGCAGCTTTACGAACATTCGCGGCGGACACGTTTATCCGGCTCTGATCCGCAAGACCGAGCCGAAGCCGGTTCGCGTCTTTCTGCAGGACGGAGACGGTGATCTCGACAATGCTCACGGCAACTGGTGGCTGTCGAACCTGCAGATGGATGCCGCTCTGAAGTTCTCGAAGTACGACTACAAGTTCGTCGGTGGTACCGGCGGCCACAACGGCATTCACGGCGGAGCGATCCTGCCGGAATCGCTCGAATGGCTGTGGCGTCAGGATCAGGCGGCCAGTGACGGGGCAACTGCTCCGAAGGAATGACGGCAGGTAAGGAAGGAACGAAGACCTGCGCTGTCTTCGTTCTCTTTTTTCTTTTTGTCCAGAAGCCGTCGCCCCTGATAGCCGCGTTGAAAAACAGGTCTGCACAATCAGAAGGTCTCTGCCATGCGATGCTCGACTGAGTCTCCTTTTGCGTTCGTTCTTTGCTGCGTCAGTTGCCTGCTCGTATCGGATGTGGTAGCTCACGAAGTCGATCGGGTGCTGATTGACGACGTCTCGGTCAAAGAAGAGAGGGTGCTGCTCTCGAATGAGCGTCGCGACGTGGTCATGGAGACGTTTGAGGATCTGGGCTACGAGATCAGCAAACACACGCTGCACGGTGGCCGGAGCGAAGGTGTCGAACTGCTGACTGTCGACAACGGCAAGCTGAAGATCACGGTCGTCCCGACACGAGGGATGAGTATCCGGGAAGTCGTGGCGGGAGACGTTCGGCTGGGCTGGAACTCGCCAGTCAAAGACGTCGTGCATCCGCAGTTTATCAATCTCGAAAGTCGCGGCGGGCTGGGCTGGCTGGAAGGCTTCAACGAGTGGATGGTTCGCTGCGGTCTCGAATTCGCCGGGCATCCGGGCATGGATAAGTTCACGACGAATACCGGCGACACTGCCGAAATGATGCTCACGCTGCACGGCAAGATCGGCAACATCCCCGCGTCGAACGTCGAGATCGTCGTTGAAGAGAAGCCCCCGCACCGGCTGAAGATTCGCGGTCAGGTCGCCGAGCGGATGTTTTATGGGCCGAAGTTGCTGTTGAAGACCGAACTGATTCTGTGGCCCAACTCGACGACGTTTCAGATTCGCGATTCCGTGACGAACGAAGGCGCGTACCCGCAGGAGTTCCAGCTCATTTATCACGGAAACTACGGAGCCCCGCTGCTAGGCGGCGGTTCGAAGATTCAGGTTGCCGCGAAGCAGATCGCTCCTATGAACGCTCACGCCGCAAAGTCGATCGACCAGTGGTCAACCTACGCGCCGCCGACGAAAGGCTTCATCGAAGAGGTCTACCTGTTCGAGCCGCTCGCTGACGAAAACGGCCACTCGCTGGCAGTCCTCACGAATCCGCAGGGCACAGTTGCCACTTCCGTCGCCTGGTCGACGAAAGAGCTGCCGTACCTGACCGTCTGGAAGAACACCGCCGACGAACGGGATGGCTATGTCACGGGGATCGAGCCCGCAACCGGCTACCCGTACAACCGCAGCGTCGAACGCCGCTCCGGCCGCCTGCAGAAACTCGCTCCCCAGGAACCCCGTACCTTCACCCTGCAGTTCGGCATCCACACGGACGCCGAATCGATCGCCGCTCAGATGAAGATCATCACCCGCCTGCAGAGGCAGACAAAGGCAAAGTTGCTCAATGAACCGATCGAGGACCTGAGTGAGGGAGAC
>JAPOLP010000272.1 GCA_029977045.1 Planctomycetota bacterium | reverse complement strand
TACTGCTACCAGGCGCGACCCAGCCGGTCACGCAAATGCTTCAAGCTGCTCCTGAAGTTCGCACCAGCGATCTTCGGCCTCGGCCAGCTTCCCGGTCACTTCCGTCAGCTCGTTGTGCAGACGCAGAGCTTCGTCTGGATCTGTTTCCGAGAGCAACTGCGAACTCAGCTCTGTCTTCTTTTCGTCAAACCGCGCGACCGCCTTCTCGGCTTTGGACAGCTCTTTTCGCAGCTTTCGTTCATCCATGGGAGTTTCACCGCCGCCGGCTTTGACTGACGGTGGCGGACCGCCAGAACCGCCCTTCTTCGCGTTTCGCTCCCGCTCGCCGTCGTCGATCTCCTTGTTGACGGCATACAGATAGGCGTCGTAATCGCCGTTGTAGTTCCGGACGTGCCCGTCTCGAACTTCAATGACGCACGTCGCGACACGGCCCATAAAATGCCGGTCGTGGCTCGTGAAGATCACCGTCCCCTTGTAATCGAGCAACGCGGACGCCAGCGATTCGATCGTCTCGACATCCAGGTGGTTGCCCGGTTCATCGAGGATCAGCACGTTGTGCTCGTTGAGCAGGATGCCGGCCATGCACAGCCGAGCCCGCTAGCCACCGGACAGCACGTTGATCTTCTTCTTGACCGCCCCGCCGCGAAACAGCATCGCCCCGGCGACTTTGAGAATCTGCTGCGTCGTCGTGCCGGGCAGCGAGTTGTATTCGAGGTACTGCTGCACGGTCTGATCCTGCGGCAGGCTCGTATAAACATGCTGCGCGTACACACCGAGATCGCAGCCGTGTCCCCACCGCAGGCTGCCAGAAACCGGCTTCAGCGAATCGACGATCGTCCGCAGAAACGTCGTTTTGCCCTGGCCGTTGTCCCCGACGATCGCCGCCCGCTCACCATGTTCAATCTCAACGTCGATGTCTGTCGCGACGGTATGGCCGGGGTAGCCGATTGACAGGTTGGTGCAGCGGACCGCCGGTCCGCGACGCGGCTCAACCACGGGCGTCCGGATAAACGCGGTCGCTTCGTCGTCGGCGATTTCCGTTGTTTGCAGCCGTTCGAGTTGCTTCGCCTTTGATCTCGCCTGCGAGGCCGTATTCGCATTCGCTCGGTTCTTGTCGATGAACCGCTGCAACTGCTTCTGCTTCGAGACGATTGCCGCGTTCGTCTTCTCGTCACGTTCTTTCTGCTCGGCCACGTTGTCGAGATACGCGTCGACCTGGCCGGGGTACAACGTCAGCTTGCCACGTGCGAGATCGAGCGTGTGACTGCACGTCGCCTTCAGAAACGCACGGTCGTGCGAGACGATCAGAGCCGCTTGGCGGAAGTTGCGGAGGAAGTGTTCGAGCAGAATCTGCGTTCGCAGGTCGAGGAAGTTTGTCGGTTCGTCAAGCAACAGCAGATTCGGCTCGTGCAACAGCAGAGCCGCCAGCTTCACACGAGTCTGCCAGCCGCCAGAGAGCTCCTTGACCGGCCCGTCGAGATACGCGCCCTTCAGTTCGAACTCGCCCGCGACTTCGCCGCACTTCCAGTCCGGCTGGCCGCTGTCACGCATCAGGAAATCGAGCGCCGACTCGCCCGGCTGAAACGGATCGTGCTGCCGCAGATAGCCCACCGTCAGTCGCGGGTGTTTGATCACCTCGCCGCGATCGAGTTCCTCTTCGCCCAGCAGGACGCGGAGCAACGTCGACTTACCGGCTCCGTTCCGACCGATAAACCCGACTTTGACATCCTCGGTAAGCGTCGCTTCCGCTCCGTCCAGCAGCACCTGCTCGCCGTAACTCTTGTAAGCGTCTCGAATCTGCAGCAGCACAGCCATCGGGGTCTCGGTCTCGTCAGTTCTCAGTTTTTTCGGAGCGGCGGGCCGGATCAGCCCGCAACGGCGGCGGATGTTAGGGACTGCCGAAAGGGCTTTGAACCAGACAGCCTCGCAATGGCTCCGCCTGATGCGTTAACTGCTGCTGATCGTGAAACTTGCGGCACGAATCCCGCTCCGATAGAGTCCGCCCCTTCACCCGATCCGAACATCACAACCCCATCAGGTGTGACCATGGTCCAACGCCCTCGAACAAAATTGCACAAATCTCGCAGCACCGCACGTTGCCCGAAATGCGGCAAAGTGGTGCGTCGACGCGTCCGCTGTAAGACCTGCCACAAGAAGCTGGGCTAAGCGGGCCGAACCGCCTTTGAGTGGCTCCGACGGCTGAATTCAAGAACCGGGCGAGCGACCGAGACATCTTCGCTGGCCCGGTTTTCTGCTGCGCGGTCGGTTCCTGATAGCGAACGTCGCGCAGAGTTTCGGCTGCCTCAGCTTGAACCGCCTGGAGCCTGCGACTGCTCGAAGCTCTGCGCGAGTTTCGCTACTCAGCCAATTCGCGTTCAACGCGTTTACCCGCCAACAGAGACGATTCGGTCCAGTGTGAATGGGCCTTCGCCGTCGACGTTGAACTCGAACCGACCGCTGCCCGACCTCGTCACAAACGGAGTTCCTGAGAACTTCTGACCATTGCGGTCGACGACGGTCACTGGCACGCCCACTCCAATCAGGTTCGTCAGGAAGTTCGTGACCTGCGTCGAAGGATGGTCGCTCGTCGTTGATGCACCGTTTGCATCCGGATGCTGAATTGTGAGCACCGGCGGGTTCGACGACTGGTCAACAGCAGTCACAACGCCGTATTCGATGACGCGATCGCCGACCGCGTCACGTTCGCCAGTGTCAACTGCGACCAGTTGGTTGAGAAACGAGACCGGCGTGTTGACTGAGACAACTCGGGACAGCGGCACGTCGACCCCGTTGACGCCGACGAAAATCTCGCCACCTTCCGAGAGCGCCCGGTCGATGATTCCGACTGAGGAGTCGTCGAGCGTCACGGACTTGCCAATGTACGACGCTCCAATCGAGAGCTGCTCGGTTCGTTGCGACTCGACCGTGCCTAGCGAATCGGCCAGCCGTTTCAGCGTGTCACCGAGTTCCGTGTTCGACTGCAGGTTTCGCATCGTCGCGAGCTGCTGAAGCAGTTCGTCATTGCCAACCGGTTCAGTCGGATCCTGATTCTGCAACTGGGCAATCAGCAGTTTGAAAAAGTCATCTGCCGTCAGGCCGTTAAAGCCCTGCGTGCCCGCGTCAACTGGGGCGGACGAACTGGAGACGTTTCCGACTGACATGGGAGACTCCGGGAGGATCTGGACTTCTGCGTTCGGTTCGTTGTCTGGCGGGGAATGGTGATCAGGCTGCCTCGGCCCTCGGCTCGCCGCTTTCCGAGTCACTCTCAAGACTGGTCGTTGCACGTTCGTCACGCTGGCGACGGCGATCTGACTCGGCGTCACCTCGCTGCTGCTGCCCACGTTGCTCGGGCTGGTCCCGCTGCTGCCCCTGCTCACGTTGCTGTCGCGAGGTTTCGGTGCGAGTCTCCGTCAGCACGACGTCGATTCGGTCGACCGCGGACTGGCTGCGACTGAGCGACTGCTGCAGATCTGAGAGTGAATCAACCAGCGCTCGATGAGCTGCCGCGTTGCCGACTTCCAGTCGCGCGACGATCCCTTGCGGCGTCTGTTCGATTTCGACCAGCAGCGAGCCGAGTTCGACCGGATTGAGCTGAACACGTAATCGACTTCCGCCAGAGGCCGCCGACTGAATGGCCGACAAAGCCCGCTGCACATTGGGGGACAGAAACCGATCCGACCCGCCACTCACTGGCGAATCAGGTTCGCTGCTCGCCGGACTCATCACCGAGTCGCCGCTGGCTGAAACAGCCGAACTAGCAGCCCCGGCAACCGTCGTCTCTGATCTCGATGGAGCACCTGAACTGGCACTCGCCTGGTCAGAAGTCGCGACGGAAGCGACCACCGACGTCGACTGCCTGGTTTCGCCGGTCGAAGCTTGCGTGACCGGCGTTCCGGTCGATGAAACGCTGCCGACGGAGTGGCCTTCTGCGGGAGCTACATTCGGCAACTGGCCGCCGACCGGGTCAGAATTCTCGCGAGAAATCGCTTCGTCATCAGCCTTTGCATTAGTCGGCGTCGGTTGTGTCTCAACGCGAATACTTCCGGTGCTGGCTGCCCTCGTGGCGCCTGCGGCGGAAGACTCCAGGTTGGCGCCGTCATCAGCGACGCTCAAACCATTGCTCGACTCTCGCGTCCCATCAGTGGCCACCGCAGTCGCCGGCTCGTGTGTAACCGCTCCAGAAACCTGCCCGCGCTGCTGGCGGCTTTCTCGATCGCGTCCCGGAGCGATCGCGTTTCGCGACTGCACACTGATTTCAGCAATGTGTCGCGTTGCAGAGTCACTGGCCGTTTCGGTTTCAGGAACTGCCTGTCGGTCACCTTCGGTTGAAGCTGCGGAGTTGCCGGCTTCCTGACTCTTCAACTGCGTGGTCTCTTCCGCTGTGCCTTCTGAGCGACTTCCAGCTGCCAATCTCTCGTCGGCGGCGGACGCAACCTGATCCGCCAGTTGTTGAGTATTCCGCTGAAGTCGATCTGCGGCAGTGGGCTCCAGCCCTTCCACATCTCCCTGCCGCGAAACTTCCAGGATCACGTCGGCATCCGAATCAGTCGCAGCTGTCTGCAGACGAGTCGCGGCGTCTGAGGACTCAGCCAGACCAGCCGGAATCTGTGCCACACCGGAATTCGCTGCGGCAGTTTCCTCGGCGGGCGTTCCAGCAATCGATGATCGAACAGCGGGCAGACCGACCGTCAGCGTCTGCGGCGTCGGCTCAGAACGCGGAAGAGCATTCGTCTGATTGTCAGACTGAGCTTCAACCGACACGTTCTGCGAAACCGCATTTTGCATCGGTCGCCCCGCTCGATAGCCGTCTCGCGCAGCCACCAACGATCGCAGGACAGGGGTTTCAAGGCCGACTTTCAACGACGTTTCGGCAGCTGACGGATCATCCTGAGCTGCCTGACCATCAGGCGTCCCTATACTGGGACGTTCTGGCAGGCGGAGAATGATTGGCTCGTCTGCGGAGTCCTGCAGCGCCCCCCCCTGCCCTGCTTCCACCTGTTGACGACGCAGCAGCGCCGACTCGGCCACAGCAATCGACACGAGAGAGGAGAGCACAAGCGGCGGAGTTGTTTCACTATTCTGTCCAGGCTGCAGTTCAACGATCGGTATCTGAGACTCATCATCGACCGGCGTTTCGGGAGGCTGGTCCGCATCGTCGGCGACATCCAGTTGCAGCCCGTCATCGGTCGCCGTCGTTGCTTCGAAGTCGGTCAGAAAACCGTCGACCAGAATCACACCGCTGAAGTCTGCCGGCTCGGCATCGGAAGCGTTATCGGTCGAAGTCCCGGCCAGATATCGCGACGCTTCGTCAGAGTCGACATCGCCCCGACTCACAGCGGCCACAGGCCCTCGTGATCCGACATCCCGTTGATCTGTCGCCAGATCGACAGCGTCAGCTCCCGGAGTTGCGTCCCTCGGACGCTCTTCTGGTCGATCAACACTGCCGCCGTCGTTCGATTCTGGAAGCGGCCTGCTGTCGGCATTCGTGCCAGACCGTTCCGACGCTGACGTCTTTCGAGCATCATTCGAGTTGTCAGTTCGCGAAGAAGGTTGCACTTCGGATGTCGACGGAGCCGGTGCAGTCTCACTTCGCCGTGAAGTTCTGTCGGCAGCGTCCGATGAAGTTGCACGCCGATCAGGTCGCGAGGCCTGCTGATCACGAAACACCTGCGCGAAATCGCTTCCTGCCGAAGTCGAGTCCGCTGGAAGCCCCGATTCGGAACTGTTCGATCTCCCTACCGGTCTCTGGATACCTCCGGGATTCTGAAGAAAATCGGGAATCATTGCAGAGCCTCCTGTGTTCCAGAGTCAGCACTGACGTCAAGGTCGCCTCGCGAGATCGCCTGGAAGATTTCCGTCCCGCGCGCCTGAGCTTCCTTGTCACCAGCCTCGAACGCGCCCAGCAGTTCCGCGATCTTCTTCTCGGGCATTCCCTGAATGATGAGCAGGCTTTCGTCGATCGAAAGTTCCATCAGCTGCTTGACCGCCGTGTCAATCTCGGACTTCAGCAGCACTGCCCGCGCCTGCTCGATAGCTTCTGATTCCCGCTTCTTGCGCAGCTCTTCCTGCTGCCGGTTAAACTCGTCCCTCGCGGCCTTCAGCGTTGTCTGTTCGGCAATGACGTTGAACCGTGAATCGGCAATCAACGCGGTCAGCAGTTCCTGTTCGCGTTCGCGCTCCTCGATCTGCAGCACCCGCATCGCTCGCGCGGCAATAACGTCTTCTGTCGAAACCGATGGTGCCTCGCCGCCAGTGTTCTCTTCATCGCCCAGCGACGACGTGTCACGCAGAATGGACCGGATTTCCCGCACGGCATCAGCATTCAGCCGACCCTGAGACCACAGCAGCGCGGCTGCCAGGCCCTCGCCGAGCAGAGTGAGAAGTGCCAACCCCGAAAGGGTTATCAAAATGATTCGTCCCATGTGTCTGCCTCCATGCAGTCGCGTGGGTTACCAGTTCCAGTTCGCCGACTGCCATTGTTCGGTCAGGACGATTTCGTTCCGTCGATTTTCCGAATATGCCTGCTCAGCAACGTGCTGCTCCAGCAGTTTCTCCAGAGCTTTGACGTCCTGGTCAGCGGTGATCAGAGCCGACCGAGCCTGCTCGACGATCTGCCGCGCCTGCTCAATCTGCTGTTCGATCACCATGATCTGAATTTCGACCTGACCAACGAAGTACCGCCGTCGAGCCGCCGCTTCGATGTTGAGAGACTCTTCCTGCGACAGCCCGGCCAGTTCGTCGAGCAGTTGCTGCTTCTGCAGTTCCCGCTGCTTCTTCAACTCGATCAACTGCTGTTCGTCCGCCATCGCCGCCGCCAGCGCATGCCGCCGCTCCTGACGCGCATGGCGTCGAACGTCGAGCACTTTCTCCAGCGGAAACGGTTTCACGGATTACCTGTCATTGGTCATTGAAACTGCGGCTCGGGCTGGCGCATCTGAGTTCCACTCTGAATCAACTGCGTAATCACCGCCGACAGTTCGAGTAGCTGCCGCCGTGTCGTATCGAGGGCGGATTTCTCAGCTCGATGTTGCCGCAGGAAACCGAGAATCTGCTCGCGCAACTGCAGTGCAACATCAACGAAGGGGTTTGTTCCCGGTCGGTAGGCACCGATCAAAACCAGGTCTTCGGAGTCTCG
>JAPOLP010000497.1 GCA_029977045.1 Planctomycetota bacterium | reverse complement strand
ACACAATAGCGCCAGTCATCCAGCTTGCCTCCCGCCCCCAAAGTGCGCGCTGGCCCTGCCCTCACGCCAGCCGATTCCCCGCAAGGCGATCGCCGGCGCAGTTCTCCTCGGCCTGATGACTCCGGTCGTTTACGTCTGGTACTTCACGCCGCCGGACGTGATCGCTGAACCGATTCACTTCAGCCGCGACGACAGTGGAAATCTGGTCGCCGACAACGGTTCGGCTGCCGACGGCGCCCGCCTGAAGTCTCACATAGGCAAACTCAACGCCCGCAACAACACTTCCATGGTTTCTTCCGAGTCGCACTCCAATCCCGCGTTCCTCGCTACAAATCGGCTGCTGATCGTTAACCAGTCCGATCACCTGCTGATTGCCCGCGTCGCTACCTCACTGCTTGATCTGCTGAAGCAGAACTCGCCGTTCAACAAGATCGACTACTTTCCGATCGGCGAGCAGCCGGAGATCGGTGGCCCCGCTCCCGACCTCTATCTGACTCTCGACCTGACGTCGATCGACGAGTCTGGACTGATCGGCCGCGACCTGAAGGCTCAGGTGACCGCCCATTTCGGAACGTCGCTGGCTGCATCCAATTTCAGTTCGTTCGACAACCAGTCTCCACCAACCGTCACCATGCGAGCCGATATTGGCGTCGATCACGAATCGGAGCTGCTGGGCATCGAGTCATCCGCCGCGAAGTACACGCTCCAGGGCGGCGATATCGCGAAACAGATCAGCAACCACATCCTCGACAAGCTGAAGAAACTCGGCGAGAAGAACGGGCCACTGCCCGAAATGCCGGCAGCTCTGTACCCGAACTGGACTGCCGAGCCCAGCTTCGCGTTCCTTGACCGCCTGCAGGCGACGCGGCTGAGTGGCTTTCACGGCCTGATGCTCCGCAACGAGTCGCTGTGGCACTACCAGCCAACCGGCGATCCGATTGAAACGGTGACAGGTATCCGTGACGAGCTGCTCGCTGGCGGCTGGAAGGAAGACAACTTCTACGACCGCTCCGCAGAACACTTCAGCCTGCACATGTCGAAAGGCGACGAAACGCTCGGCGTCTTTCCGGAAATGAAAGTGTCAGTCCACAATCATCAGCCAAATATCACAAAGCATGGAGCAGCGAACGCTGAGACCAGTCGGCTGACGCACTTCGTCCGCTATCGCAACCGCCAATCACTTGCCGAAATTCGCTCAGCCGTTGACGAGTTGTTCGCGGTCGACCGTCCAGACATCAATCTGCTGCTCGCCATGCGCAGCAACTGGCAGGGAGAGCAACATTCGCGGGCCATCAATCTGATCGAGGAAAGCGGTATCCGATCCGCCGACGCATGGCTGCTCGTCGCCGAATCGTACTCGCGGCGAAAAGACGTCGAGGGCACGCGCAGAGCACTCGCGTGCTGTCGCTTCCTCGCACAGACAATGACGAACGCGGGAGATTTCGATCAGAAGATCAGGAAGATCGCGAAGGAACACGAGATCGACGAAAAACAACTCGGAAAGCCCGACGAGTCCTTGCTGAACAGACTCGGTTTCGTGGCCCTCGATCCAGAGTCATCAGCAACTGGCACAATCACCGCACGCTTCGGAGAACCGGCCGGGTTTTACATGATCGGCGACGACGACAAACTCACAGTCATCTCGTACACCGTCGAAAAACTTCCGCACGATAAACGCTATCGCATTACCACCCGGGAAACCGCCGGGACAACTCGCAGCTGGACGACCGAAGAAAAATCGCCGTTTGAGCACATCGGGTCGCATAGCTGGAACAACTACTGGCTGAGACTCCAGGTCGAACTCAAAACACCAGACACTCTTGAGTTCGAGATCACGCTGGTGCCGCAGAAACTGGATGGAGAATCTCCGTAAGACTTCGGCACTACTCCGCGCTGCTCACGAGAGGCACTACTCGGCTGGACACCACCGACTGCGGCAGCGTGATTTCGACCTCCGTCCCGAACGGGCATCGCGAATCGAGCCGAATGCGTCCTCCCAGGCGTTCAATTTCAGCACGAACACCGCACAGTCCGCGACAACCAGAGTGCTCTCCCGGTCGCGTTTGAGTACCGGACAGCCCCGACAAAAGTGCCATCTGCAGGACTTCCTGGTCGGTCATCTCTGCGGCAAATTCGCACGAGACAAAGCGACACGCGACGGCTCGTGCCTTCAGGGCTTCGACGTCAATTGTCTTGCCGTCATCGGCAACCCGCATTCGCAGAGCACCATCCGGCTGGTCAAGGCGGACTGAAATCTGCCCGGCATCCGGCTTCCCGACCGCTCGCCGAACAACCGGCTGTTCAATTCGATGTGTCACCGCGTCTTCGACAAACCGAGACACGAAGCCACGCAGAAAAGCAGCCACGTCAGCACCGAGATCACCAATCAATCCGCTCGACGTAACTTCACACCGCTTGCCGTGCCGGGCTGCCAGTTCACTCGCAAGTTGAGGCACGTCCGCAAACAGCGGATCGGAAACTCCTGCGGCTCCTCGACGAGCGGAACTGCCCTGCGTCACGAACTGCAGTTGTGCCAGGATCTACTCATAGGAAAGGAAGAGCTGTCCCGCCGAGCCCGGCAGTGCTGTGCTTGACTCTGCCCCTGCCTTCTCCCGATTGGCACAACCATCGAGCTCCAGCCCACCTGGATCGAAATTCGGCGAACCAGCCGGTACATCGAAGCGGCGAACCACTCTCTGCTTTCCGCCTGCATATTCTGTTTTCTCTGACTGGCCCGATCCGTTTTCCGTGTAGCGGTCGAGTCCCCCAACTGCCGTGCAATCGCTCAGTACGCTAAGTTGCCCATTGATATCGAACTCGTCAGAGCAATCGACGTTTTCCAGGAGACAGAAAAGTGTGTCGATCGCCGTCAGCACAGCACCAATTCGATGCGGCTGCAGGCTTCCACCTGATTTGGGCAGCAGTTCGACGCCAGAGGCAAGCGCGCAAGTAAGACATTCAACGTTCTTGAGTCCCAGCGATTCTGCGGATCTCGCCGCGTCGCGAAGTGCTTCTGCGGAACCGACGAGTGCATCATCACCGCCGTATGGCTGGCCAGCCTCGAACGCCAGGACAGAACTCTCAATCTCCCGCAACTGGTCAAGCAGATCCAGAGTCAGGTCGGCTTGCAGATACTGGTCGGCACTATCCATCTTCATGATTCCCTGGCCCGATTGCGGCTTGCATCAAACGTCACAATCCGTTGCCTGCACGATCTCGTCCCTGTCGGTCACTGCCGTTCCACTCCTGCCGGAAACGAACGGACCATGTGCCGGGCTCTCTCCACTCTTATGAACATGTGCTCGAGTCATTTCGGGCCAGGCCCGTTCGAGCAGCAGTCGCCCCGCTTCGTATAGAAGCTGTTCCCTGTTGAGCGGCTTTGCGAGATGGGCATCGCAGCCGGCATCCAGGCAATCGCGTCGACGCGACGCATCTTCACGCGCCGTGATCGTCAGGATCGGGAGCCGGCGATCAGTCTCTCGCAGGCGGCGCGTGACCGTGATCACGTCTTCCCGATTCAGTGAGAGGTCCAGGATCACGAGATCGAAGGCCGATTTTGACAATGCACCACGAACGACTCGGTCGATTACCTGCTGTGCGTTACATTCGAGCGTCACCGAATAACCCGCCTTAGCCAGCACGGTCGCCAGAAACCGGCCATCGCTCGGATGGTCCTCGGCCAGCAGGATTCGACGGCCTGCCCGGGCCGACGGCAACAAATTCGTCTCTGCGAAGGAGCGCGACGCTGCGGCCATGAGTGCTCCCTTCCTTCGTGAAAGGCATTAGCGGCGGATTGTGCGGAGTGCCACACCGAATCGCGGCATCTTCACGCCATCAACACTACGTCAGTTCGGCACAGATGCGTCAACTTCTGCATGGGGAATACTACTTCGGCCCGCCAGATCACCTCGATCGATAGGCTCACGACGTGCCTGCGACTCTTCTGGGACAACACGCAGGGTAAGTCTCCCTATGCCCATGAGTACCGCTGACAGGTATCGGGCGCAACTGATACAACCTGTGGCAAACCTGCCCAGAACTACCAGCAACACTCCACACGCGCGACATTCCTACCCTGCCACTTACTCCTTCCAGTTACAGATTCATCCTTGCGGGACGACGCGATTTCACAATCGTCTATGGCCCTCGTGTCCGATACACATTCAGACTGGCAGACATCCACCATATGCTGAGACAATTCAGTAGAGACAGACACCCGCAAACAAGCCCACACAGTCACTAAACTTCCGAACACATCTCCTCAAAACAATCCTCACCACTTACTGACTCGCCGAAGTGCGCCGGACTCGTTTCTTCACTGCGGAAAGACGACCGAACCACCAAAGGCTCAGCATCAGGCGACTGACGCTGCGACGGAAGCCTGGCAAATCACGAAAGGCTTCGACTGCGGAACCGGGCCAGCGGTCGCTGACGGAAAGGACCATCTCCAATGAGCAGGCATCTTTACGTCGTCGATGACGATGCGGAGATCCGCGACGCAATTGCCTTTGCTGCTGCCGGGCGAGACTTTGAAGTCCATCTGTATGAACGAGCTTCCGCGCTTCTGGCGGAAGACACACTGGACGGCCCAGGCTGCATTGTCCTCGATTTGAAGCTACCTGAAATCGATGGGATTGTCCTGCAACAGAAACTCACAGCAAATGGCAACCGGCTGCCCATCATTTTCGTCAGTGGCCATGCAACGGTCGAAACCACTATCCAGGCCTTCCGACAAGGCGTCGATGACTTTCTCGTCAAACCCGTCAACTGTACGCAGCTGTTTGACCGCATCGACGAACTGATCGACAAGGACGACGAGCGACTCAGAAACGACGAACAGGCAGCAGAAGACCGTATGCGGTACGACTCACTGACCAACCGCGAAACGCAGGTCATGCAGCTTTTGATCCGGGGCCAGAGCGGCAAGCAGATCGCCGCGTCTCTGGGAATCAGCTACCGCACGATGGAGAAGTTTCGAGCCAACGTGATGCACAAGTTCAAAGCACAAAGCGTCGCAGAGCTTGTCCATGCCGCCTTCCGCATCGGCCTCGATACCGAGAGCGAAGTGACTGACGAGACAGAACTGGACCGCGTCCTCTGACTCTCTCGCAAGGCAGTTCCTCGCGTCGCTTT
>JAPOLP010000944.1 GCA_029977045.1 Planctomycetota bacterium | reverse complement strand
GGCAGGTCGAGCATCGCCGACCGGTTCAAACAGGTCGAGCACAGGAGTTGCCGCCGAAGCGTCATTCTGGATGTTGACCCGTCGTCCGCCGGACAAGCCGGTCGAACTGTGTTGTGGATCAGGCTGGCATTCTGCCGCAGCCAGTCTCCGAACACCCGAATCAGCTGTCTCTGGATACGGCTCAAACAGGTCGAGCCGATCAGCTTCAGCCGCAACCAGATTCAGCGATCTCGTCGGAAATGCATCGGACTGGCCAATGCGGGTGAAGCTGCGGTCGGCAAGCCATTCGGGCTGACTCTTGTCTGCCGGCGATGCAACCACTGGAGCAAACTGCGGGATTCCAAACACGGCCATCACGGGGATGGCGAACATCGGAATCAACATCGCAAATGTGGCGAACTGTCCCTGCCTCCGGCAACGCATGCTGCCCTCCCTTGCAGCGAATATTGAGGTCCAACCGCCCACCGGACTCTCCCTGTCCGTCAAGCGAGGCGGGATCATGGGCGAAATAGAGAATCACCTCAATCTCAGTTTGTAACACCCAGACCGAAGAGTTCAGCGGTCGGCAATCAACCCCGAAAGAGCAATACTCAGTCTTTCAGCACGGCCGTCCGGACAACTTCGATTAACAGGAGGCTCAGCGGAAGGCCGGGGAGTTTGCTGGCATGTCTGATCATTCCGTCCGAGTCGATCAGCACATACGACGGATAGCTGGTGACAAGTGGCTTCCAGCGTTGAGTGATCAGCCCCTCTGGCCGGTCGATGACCATTGGATGCTGCAGGCCTGTCGTCGGGAGATGACGGGCAACTTCGTCGAGCGAATTACCGTTTGTGTGAACGCCGATGACGGTGATGCGATCGCCGTACAGGCGGTGAATCAGTTGCAGTACCGGAAAGCGAGCATGACAGGAGCCGCACCCAACAAACCAGAAATGCAGAAGCACTGGGCGTCCCCGGCAGTCGCCAAGCGATGACAGGTTTCGAGGGTTGTTGAGCCATTCACCGTCGGTGATTTCCGGTGGCGAAGCGCTGATCTCGCGAAGTGGTACGGGTATCGCGGCTGGATCTGGCTTACCTGTGCCCTCATACCTGAACCAGGGAGCCAGGTCTTTCAGTAACTCGTCCGGCGCCGCCTGGTGCATGGCCAGGACGACGTTCTGATTGCCATGCTCAGCTCGCAGGTTAATGGGACTGACGGCGTGCAGCGGCAGGTTTGGATGAAATGCCACAATCGCCTTTTGGGTGTCGCCTTCTCCGGCAGGAGGAAGCGTCGCCAGGTTGACTTCGAATCGCCCATCCGCGTCTGTTTCGACGAGTCGTGATCCCCAGTTGAAGCAATGGACGATCGCACCGCTCACCGGCTGGCCGGACTCATCGGTCACAATGCCGCGAATGGGCCGCAAACGCTGGAGCCGGATTTCAAACTCGGGAAGTTGGTCATCCGCGTTGACGACGACCTCAGCAACCGAGTCCTGGTAACCCTCAAGGCTGGCTTTCAGTCTCACCGGGCCATTGACTGCGTCGACCTGCAAGACTCCAGCGTCATCGGCTGTTCGCTCTCCCCAGGCAACGAAATGCCATTTCTTCGGAGTTACGCCGCCAAACTGCTCGGCGCCGTGGTTCGGCATCTCAGTGCCGACATCTGCATCGCTCAGGGCTTCGCGAGTTTCAGCATCGACAACGCGAACTCGAATCGGGCGTTTTCGAAACACATGAAACGTGAACTGCGTTCCCGACTGGTTGTCGAATCGCAACCGCTCGCTGGTATTGAGATTCGGAGAGACCCACGGGGTGATCACGACGTCAGGTTTCCGTAGCCACAGGAGACTGTAGTCTCGCACAGCAAGACACAAACCCTTCCGACCGCTGGATGCTGACAGGCCGATTTCAGATTCGTCGTAATGCCGGGTCTCCGTCGACTCTTCGGCAAACAGCCGCAGGCTGAACTGATCGATATCTGCAGGTTGACCATTCTCGACAAACAGAAACTCGACCGAGGTTCCAGCTTCCAGCACGAGTTCGTGCGGGCCTGCCGAGTCACCGATCGTGCCTTTCCAGGCTCCCGGTGCAAAGCCCGGATGGGAGACGCGGACAGACACCCTGGCACCGCGAGACATCGGTGGCAGCGTGACAATTCCGTTGGCGTCTGACTGCGGCGACTGCTTGAGGATCTCTTGCAGGGTCGTCGGCATAAACCAGACCGGCCCGTTCTGGTCGGTGACTTCAATTTCGCGAACGACGGCTCCCTTGAGTGGCTGGCCGGACGGTGCCCTGACAAGAAACTGCTCAACGCGAGGTTCGCCAGCGATAATCCTGACTGCCGGAGCGGCGCCGTCTTCGACGCGAAAGAAGTGAGAACACAACGGTTGCGTTTCGGAAGGCAGCAGATGGGCGGTGATCGAACCGTCCGGGACATCGTCAGCGCGGAACGTCCCGTTCGCGTCCGTTCTGAGTAGCGGCGAGCAGGGAAAATTCTGCCGGCGATCACCATCCCACCGAAACAGGCGAACGGTCGCACCGGCGACCGGCTTCCCGTCCTGATCGATGACTTCCCCATTAACCGTTCCGGCAGATGCCGCATTCAACAGGATCACGCCCAGCAGGCCAGCCCAGATCAACGTGAGAACACCCGTCCGCAACCAGTTTCGCATCGTGCCACCTCGTCCAGTCAGCCCTGCGAGTTCGTCAGCATTGCCGAACCTAAATCTGGCAATGCGTCGCAAAGTGTACACCCGACCTAAAGACCGGCAACCACGTACGGCGAGGTTGAGCAATGGCCGACAAGCGGAGTCTCCAGCCTGTCACGAGACGAAATCGGAACGAAACGGAGTGAGCCCCAATCGTTCGCGCGCGGCGTCGAAGTCGTCTCCGGGAGATGCGTCGAGTGCCAACACTTCGCCGGTTGACGGATGGCGGACTTCCAGCCGCGTCGATGCGAGCAGCATTCGGTCGATGCCGAGGACGTCGCG
>JAPOLP010000498.1 GCA_029977045.1 Planctomycetota bacterium | reverse complement strand
GATCGTTGCGAATGTCGCAAACAGTGATTGAGCACGCTTCATGTGTCACCTCGATTTGAAAGATTACGCAGAGCCGGCTGCGTCATTGTCGGATTAGGTTCTAGAGATCGGACCGAGCAGGCTCGACTGGTCAGTTCTGGTAGATCTTCACGTTGTCAAAGAAGACCTCGGCATCTTTCGCGTTGCCGAAGAGGCCGGGGCTGCCGACAGTGTTGCCGGGTTCGTCTTCCCAGGTGATGGTCCAGTCTTCCGGTTCCTTGCCGTCGCGTGGCCAGACTTTTCCATGCAGGACAGCGATCGTCTTTCCGTCCGCTTCCTTGAAGTCCGTCGTCAGCTTCATGCGGTACCAGGTGTTCGGCTTCCACTCGAAGGGAACGGTTTTGTACTTCTCTTCGTGGGAGATCCAGGAGATCAGCTTCAGTTCCTGAGACGCCCCCATCAGATCGAGACGGTATCGCTGGCCGATGACGCCGGCGTCGCCCATCTTGTCGTCGCGAATCGCACTGTAGATGTCTGATTCAATGGTGTACTTCGAGAAGTTCGTACGTCCCATCCAGCCCTGGCTGCGGGCACCTTTCGGGATCGTCGTAATCTTGGCCATCACGCCGTTGCCCTTGATCTCGTCAGCACCGCGTTTGACGGTCAGCTTCAGACCGAGCGGCTGACCAAGATCTTCCCAAGACCATTCTGCAACGACGCCTTCAGCCTTCAGGTCGGTCAGCAGCGGGTCGATCGTTGCTTTCGCATCGTCGATCGTCTTGACGGACTGCAGCAGGTTGGTGAACATCAGGAAGTCCGTCCAACGCTGAGCCGGGGTCGTATTGTCCCAGACCCGCGTCGGAGCGAAGTTCACGAATTCCGATCGAACGTAGACGTACAGTCGCGAAAGGACTTCGCTCTTCGCTTCCAGCTTCTTGTACAGATCGAAGTCCAGAGGAATGTGCCGGTATCGGGCACCGACCCAGGTGATCGGAATCTGTCCGTCGTTGAAGTCGAAGTTCCACGGGAAGTCAGGCACGCTTCGGATGCGAGCCTGGCCGGAAAGGTCTCCAACCTTGGCGGTCAGAATCGTAGCCGCGTGTGTGGCGTCTTTGGGGGCCGTGAAGCGACCTTCGGCGTCGATCGAGCCCGCACCGGCGATAGAAAACTCAACTTCGTCAGCCTTGCAGGTTCGCAGGTACTGGCCGCGGGAGTTGTACAGTCGAACCTGATGCCGCTGAGCTTCGCCGCCAGAGCCACTCTTCAGCAGAGACTCAACCGGGACGACCTGAACGAGCGCCGGCTTCGAGTCTTCGGAGACTGGCGGTTCAACGGGTGGTTCAGGCTGCGGGTCGGCTTCCGGCTTCGCGTCCTTGTGACCGATGCAGTACATCGTTTCGCCGGTTGTCACGTACAGACGCCCATGCGAAACGATAGGAGACGCGTTGACGTCCGCGTCCAGTCGCTCGCGGTGAATGCGTTCGAGAGTGCCATCTTCCTGAATCTTGAAGACATACCAGCGACCGTTGCCCTCACAGACATAGAGTTTGCCATCGGCGTACAGTGGGCTCGCCCGGCCCATGGTGCCGAGCTTCTCTCGCCCGAGTTCCTTGCCGGTCTTCAGGTCGACGACGAACAGATTGCCTTTGTCCTCAACCGCATAGATTTTGTCACCGACGACAACGGGTGATGCCTTGCCGACGAACATTTCGAGATCGCGCCAGACTTCGCCGTCAGTGCCCATCAGATTGCCGGAAGCATTCAGATTGAGCGCAAAAAGAGCCCCCATCTTGTTCGAGTCTTCGTTCTCCTCGCTGTGGCCGGCAATTACTAGATTCCCTGCGATGGTTGGCGACGTGTTGATGCCGCGCATCGAGACCGGGTAGCTCCAGACTGACTTGCCAGTCTGAGACTGAAACGCGTGAACGCCGCCGTCCCCAGAACCAAAAACGAGAACCCGTGCGCCGTTAGCTTGAGCAAGCACTGGTGCACTGTAAGTCGTGTCGTCCGGCAGAGGCCGAGTGCCTTCGTACCAGACGGGCTGTCCGTTCCGTTTGTCGAACGCAAGAAAACGGTGCTGTGGCTTAGCCAGTTCGCCCCAGCCAATGACGATCCCGTTGATGATGGCCAGGTCGCCGTCAATGATGGGGAAGTTTGTTCTGCCACCGTAGGTCGTCAGCAGCCCGAATTCTTCACTGAGCGACCGGCTCCACAGCGTCTTGCCAGTTTCGCCATCGATGCATTGAAAATGGCCACAGACACCAAGGGCAAACACGTTGCCGGTTTCTGGATCGCCAGTCACGCTCGACCAGGCGACTCGTGTGTCAGGCACGTCTGAAAGAAACACGTTGAAGGTGTTCTCCCAGATCGTCTTGCCCGTCGCAGCGTCGGCGCAGATGACCTTTTCGCCTTCCTGCTCGGAACCGGGATTCGACCGAGCCAGGACGTACAGCTTACCGTTCATGACGATCGGCGTTGAGCGGCTCGCCAACGCAGGCTGAGACCAAAGCAGGTTTTCACCACCCGGCGACCAGGAATCGGGGATGTTCTTCTCCCGCGAGATGCCATTCATCTCGGGGCCGCGCCAGTAGGGCCAATCCAGCGGATCGGTCGCCTGACTTTCAACAGGCAGCGTCGCCGCCAGCACAGCGGCAAGAGCGGTCAGCTTCAACACGGAGCGACTCATCGCAGACATCTTCCTGACAGAGGCGAAGGGACGGAAACAGATCAGACTGCGGCGGCACAAGCCGATCACCGCAGGAGCCGAGCAACAGGAGCAGGTACGTCGCGGCAGGAACCAAAGGTGGGACTCAGTGGCGAGTGTTTCGAGCGCCGGCGACTCGGCGTATGCGGGATCAGAACGGTAGCAGACGGCAATCCACGCCGACAAGGATGCCGATCCGGAAACGCCAATTGGTACCGGATACGTGGTAGGATCCGCGATGAACCTCACCAGACCACCGCAGAGCCGACCGCCGTCCAACGGGACTTATTCGAACTGCCTGGTCACCATGGGAAGCTGTGAGTCAACGGTAGATGCCGGACAGAAACCAACAGCGCGAACAACGCACCATCGAGCCTTGTCCGTTCGCAACATACTCCGATAGACTCCTGCCAGGCGCGACATCAAGCAGGCAGCGACAACGAGAAATTTACGCTGCTCGCCGTCACTCAAGGCAATCAGGCACCGTCGCCCGTGATGCTCGAACACCCGTTACCCGGTGGTGTAATTGGTAACACAGCTGGTTTTGGTCCAGCCGTTCCAGGTTCAAGTCCTGGCCGGGTAACTCTTGTTCACTGCAATGCGACGCAGACTGCTGAAATCCCCGGAGAATTCCGGGGTCTCTTCTCGGGCGATGTTCACTACCTGCGAGCCGTTTCCGGTCGTTTCGTGCGCCTGCTGCACCGGATTCTGCAGCGCGCTTGCGGCGTCTGTTTGAACGCCTGCCGCCCGCTCGAAATGCTCGCAGGTCACCTGGAGATAATGCTTCGCGGCGATCGGTTGTGAGTTGCCGATCCACGCGCAGACAACGTGCATGGGATACTCTTCCGCAAGTTCGGTCTCGCGCGTGCTTCGCAGGTTCTGGAAGAGCTTCGGCCACGGCTTCAGGCCAGCCCGGCGAACGATCCGCTTGCCCTGCGTTCCGAGATTCTGCGTCGCGCTGCGATAGCGTGTGATGACCGGCTCGGACAGTGCCGTTTCGATGCCCGGCTGCACCTGGTCTGCCAGCTCTTGAAGGAACGGACGCAGCTCGGGGAAGAGCGGGATCACCCGACTCTCACCACCGACATGATGCGCGGTCTTCGGACTGCTGATCAGAATGCGGTTGTTTGTCCAGTCGATGTCCTCCCAGCGCAGTTGCAGATGCTCGGACGGGCAACGCAGCCCGCCATACCGGCTGAGAGCGAAGATCAGTTTCCACTGAGCGTCCGGGCATTCGGCGATCACGCGGGCGATGTCGTTGCGACTGACGAACGCAAACCGCTCGGGGTTGCCGTGAACGTTGCTCTTCAGGTCCGAGAATGGATTCTCGGGAATCAGTTTCCGGCGGACGGCGGCGTTGAAGAACTGTTTCGCTCGACCGCAGCGGCGGCGGACCGTGTTCTCCGCGAGCCCTTCGTTTTTCAGATGTAAACGCCAGGCGTCGGCGTAGCCCCGAGTGAACGACGCCAGCGGTTTGTCTGCTGGGAAGAATGACAGCAGGTTGCGGCGCGTCTGTCGGTAGAGCATCTGCGTTCCGTCCTTCACGTCGGTCCGCAGTGCCATGTACGCATCCAGAAACGCGGCCAGCGTCGTCGCGTCCCGGCGTTCGATCAGTTCCACGGCTGCCAGCCTGTCGGCGAGCGTTCCGTCAATGCCGATCAGCCAGCGGGCCGTGTCGGGATCGACCGGATGTCCGGTGATCGTCGCGTGAACCAGCCGCTCGACGTGAACCTTCACGGCTTCGGCCTGTCGCTGGCTGCACTTGCCCAGGCGGATTGATTTCCGCTTCCGATCCTTCGCGACGAACTGAATCGTGCGGTTCCCGCGTGCGTCTTTTGAGATGCTCGCCACGGTGTTACCTTTCGGTTGGTGTTACCTGAGCGAGCCGTCGGGGCTTCCACACTTCCCGGCGGCTCGCGTTTTGATACCTCACTTCAGCAACTAACCGCAACGCGAAGCATCGATCGGCCCGGCTGAGTGCCTTCAAACGACCGATGATACACGCCAGCCGACACTTGCAGGCTGAGAGCGGCAGCTTCACTGCGGGCAATGCGTCGCACCGTCCCGCAATCGTTTCCGAACGTGATTCGCGATCATGTTTTCCCGCCGGTCACACTGTTTTGCGGGAAACGATCCACCCGGCCAGGTCGCCTTGGTCGTAGCGCACCGACCGCCCGACGCGAACGGAGGGAAGTTCTCCCTCCTGCGTCAGAGTCCAGAGCGTGCGTTCTGAGATGCGGAGCACGTCGGCGGCTTCGCGAGCGGTCAGGAGTGGCAGGAGTGCGGAAGGTTCTTCGGTTTGGGTCGTCATCGTCAGCGGCCTCCGAGCCGTTTCGAGATGGGAGGAAAAGTGCCCGCGTCGACACTGAGCCGACGCGGGACAAAGGGTAGGAAAGAGCGGAATCAGTCACGGTCAGGCGGCAAGGCTAGCCGGACCGAAT
Source organism: Planctomycetota bacterium (assembly GCA_029977045.1). Lineage (GTDB taxonomy): Bacteria > Planctomycetota > Planctomycetia > Planctomycetales > Planctomycetaceae > JAPOLP01. Next base: position 3 of record JAPOLP010000498.1, on the reverse strand, counting down.
CCG
>JAPOLP010000320.1 GCA_029977045.1 Planctomycetota bacterium | reverse complement strand
GTCGATCGTCCATTCGACGTCGGGGTCGATGATGGTGACGTCGGCGTCGGCTCCCGGAGAGAGGGTGCCTTTCTGGATGCCCAGCAGTTTGGCCGGGCCGGTTGTCAGTTTGGCAAGCAGCTCCAGCCAGGTCAGGTGCTCGGGTTCGATCAGCGTCTGGATGCAGATCGGCAGAAGCGTTTCCAGGCCGACGATGCCGAACGGGGCGTAGTCGAGTTCGCAGGTTTTCTTCTCGACGGCCCACGGCTGATGGTCAGCGCTGATCACCTCGATCGTACCGTCCTTCAGGCCTTCGATCATCGCGTTGACGTGCCCCTGTGGACGCAGCGGCGGATCGACTTTGAAGTTCGGGTCGAACGTCTTCAGCGAGTCATCCGTCAGCGCGAGATGATGCGGCGTCACGTCGCAGCTGACAGCGACGCCGCGTTCGCGGGCGCGGCGGATCAGGTCGATGCTGACACTGGTCGACACGCACATCAGATGCAGCCGGCCTTCGGTGCGGGCAGCCAGAGCGATGTCGCGGCTGACCATGATGTTCTCGGCCGCAGACGGGATGCCGGTCAGGCCCAGCAGCGTCGAGTTGAAGCCTTCATGCATCACGCCCTTGGTCACCAGCTCGGGCACCTGCGGCTTGTTGAAGACCGGCGTGTCGAACATGCGAGCGTACTCGAGTGCCCGCCACATGATCTCGGCATTGGCGATTGGTCGCTTACCGTCCGTCAGCGCGACCGCGCCGCCTTCGACGAGCTGCCCGATTTCAGCGAGTTCCTCGCCCTTGTTGCCCTTCGTGACGGCTCCCAGCGGGAAGACGTTGCAGTTCCTCGCTCGGCCGGCCATCAGGTAAACGAACTCGGCGGCACCGCGGTTGTCGATGGCCGGGTTCGTGTCCGGCAGGCACGCGATGCTGGTAAACCCGCCGGCCAGTGCGGCAGCGGTTCCGGTCACGGTCGTTTCGTCTTCTTCGTTGCCCGGTTCGCGCAGCGCGACGTGCGCGTCGATCAGGCCAGGGCAGACGATCTTGCCGGACGCGTCGATCACCTGGTCGGCGACCGCCGTGCCGGTATCGATGCCGACGATGCGGCCATCGCGCAGCAGCAGGTTGCCGACGCGGTCGATGCTCTGGCCGGGGTCGATGATGCGTCCGCCGCGGATCAGTGTTGTGGTCACAGCGAGCCCTCCGTGTTCGCGGTCGTCTGAAGTTCGGCGGTCCGGTTGCGGTACTGCTGCAGCAGATAGAGCACCGACATGCGCACGAGCAGCCCGTTGGTCACCTGGTCCAGAATTACCGAGTGCGGCCCGTCGGCGACGTCTGGCGTCAGCTCGACACCGCGATTGATCGGGCCGGGCGCTAGGATCAGCACGTCCTTCTTGGCTTTCCGGATTCGCTCGCCGTTCATCCCGAAGAAGTGAGCGTACTCGCGGATCGACGGAAAGAATGCGCTGCGCTGCCGTTCGAACTGAATTCGCAGCAGGTTGATGACGTCGGTTTCCGAGAGCACTTCGTCGAGGCTGTTCGAGACTTCGACGCCGTGCTCGCCGAGCCGTTCGACATGCGGCGGGATCAGCGTTGACGGCCCGCAGACGATCACCCGGGCTCCCAGCTTCGTCAGGCCCCAGATGTTCGATCGGGCGACGCGGCTGTGCAGGATGTCACCGACCAGCGTCACCGTCAGGCCCTTCAGCGAGCCTCGGTGTTCGCGAATCGTGAACAGATCCAGCAGAGCCTGAGTCGGATGTTCGTGCATTCCGTCGCCAGCGTTGATCACGCTGGCGTCGAGGTGCTGAGCGAGCAGGTGCGGGGCTCCTGACGAACTATGCCGGACGACGACCTGATCGACACCCATCGCCTCGATGTTGCGGGCCGTGTCGATGAACGTCTCGCCTTTGGTGAGGCTGCTGCTGGCTGCGGTGAAGTCGACGGTGTCGGCACTCAACCGCTTGGCCGCGAGGCTGAAGCTCGTCCGCGTTCGGGTCGAGGGCTCGAAGAACAGATTCGCGACCGTTGTTCCGGCGAGCCCCGCCAGCTTGGTCTCGCCCGCTTCGGCCAGCCGTTTGAACTCGGCGGCCTGATCGAGAATCAACGAGACTTCGTCTGCCGACAGGTCCTGTAACCCCAGCAGATGCTTCCTCGACCACCGTTCGGCGAGCGTTCCCGCTCCGCCACCATCGCTCACCATCGCGTGCCTCACCCCGAGAATGCGGAAACCGTCCCTGCGATCCGACCAGTCCACGGGAAAGCTCACCAGGGAGCCTCAAGCAGCCGAAGTCAGGCCAAATCCCGCGAACGATATCAAGGTGAAGTCGAGGCATCAATTGGCTCGAAATCACGATCGAACTGGAAAACGACGAATCACCGTCTTCCTGGAGCCAGCATCAATCCGTTGCGTTTCTGCGAGCGAGCGTTCCGTCACTCGTCACCAGTTTCCAGCCAGCGAGCGTCGAGTTCGTCTTTGGGACGGCCTGTCGCCCGCTTGTTACGAATCAGGCTTTCCCGGCCCAAGAGCAAACGCGCCGACGACAAGAAAGTCAGCCTTCGCGTCGCACAATGCGGACAACATGTCGTAGTAGTCGCGATTCAGGGTCAATCGCTTCTCCTTTGAACGCCCACGCCTCGAGCGCCAACTGGTCCATCATAGCGAGACGCTGCGAGACAGTAGTCTCGCCGCAGGTCAGCCTCCTCGCCCTGTGCTTCGAGCGACGAGACGCGAATCGTTCGTGTGGTTTCGGACATTGTCTCGGACTCGTTGTGACTCGTAGGACCCCAGCGAGTTTACTCAGAGGGAACAGTGGCCAGAAAGTGACGAGTTACCATCCGGGCGTACTGAGCTTCGTTGACCATCACAGTGCCGATGTGGGGGCATTGTTTCTCGATGTGCAGTGTTCCGTGGCGGCAGGCGGTGTGCAACAGGTGAGCGTGCTCGACCGGGACGATGCGGTCCTCGTCTCCGTGGATGATCAGAACGGGCAGGTTGAGTGTCTTCAACCTGCTGGCCGGAGCCAGTGAGTCGATGTCGGCTCCGATTTCGAGCCAGCCGAATGCGCGGGCGACCTGAGTCGGAACAGGCCGGACGGACGCGGGCACAAAGCGAAACTGATGCTCAACCATCGACGTAAGGCTCGCGAAGGCTGAATCGAGGACCGCCGCCTTGACGCCAGGCATCTCAGGAAGAGCCATCGCGAGTGACGCTCCGCCCATCGAAACGCCGAGCGCGAAGACTCGGTCGGAATCGACGTCGGTTCGGGCGAGACACGCGTCGTACGCTCCCAGCACGTCAAGGCGTTCGTTGAGCCCGTACGTGATCGTGTGCCCGTCGCTGTTGCCGTGCCCGCGAAAATCGAACGTCAGCACCTGAAAACCTGACTCGAAGAGCACCAGGTGGATGTCTTCGATGTCCGCGTGATTGGCTCCAACTCCGTGGCACACGATGACTGTCCCACGCGGAGATGGCTGTTTCAGAAAGACACCTCGCAGCGTCGTCGCTCCGTCGCGGCTTGGAAACTCAATCGTTTCGATCTGACTGGCAGTAATGGTTGTCATCGGCGTCGGCAGCAGCCTCGGACGATGCACCGCAAAGACGACGAGAATGTACGGAATCAGAACCGCGTAGAACGCTGCCCGAATGGCGAACGACACGGCTAGCTTCCAGCGTTGCCCGACACGCTTTCGACAGCGTTCGATGACGGCCTCCAGAATCTGAAACGCGTACAGCAGGCTCAGCTCGAACGACAGCCCAAAGAAGTAGCAGATCACCAGCAGCTCGCGCCACGACCAGAGCGAACCTGTCACTGACACCAGAAATGCGTAATACGCGACGGGGAACAGCGTGAGGACAAGCACCGTGCCGACTCGGCCAGCACGCGAACCGGAATTCAAGCGAGGCCGCGGCAGCACTTCCAGACAGAACGAGCCTGTCAGAACGATGACCGGCCATCCCAGCCAGAAGGCTTCCGACGTTGAGCCGACGAACTGTCGCAGCCCCGCGACAATCTCCACGGCGAGCAGCAGGAAAGTCAGGCGTCGGACTACTGACGCGTTCAAGTCGTTCTCCTCGATCTTGTCGCCGCTTGACCAGAAGGCCACTGGGCATCCAGAGAGAAGATTATGGACGTCTTTGCTCAACCATTCGCAACAGAGATTTCCAGCCTTCGAGCTGTTCGCGGGTCATTGTTGCCGAGCGACCGGAATTCAGCTGGTGCTCAATCGCGCGAAGCTTTCGCCGAATGTGACGCGGGATGTTGACTCGGTCGTTGACGACAAGTCCGGTCACCCGCTGTTGCTGATGCTGCCGCAGAATGCGGACCTTGGAATGATTGAGTTCGTAGCCATCGCGACGCAGACGGCGAGTGACAAACTGAATCACCCCGCGAATTCGCCGTGGGTAATCACGGCGGAAACTGATCGTCAGGTCGTCGGCATAACGTGTGTAGACACCTCGCCGTCGCCCGCACACGAATCGCTGGATGCTCTCATCCAGGCCGAAGTTGATCAGGTTGCTGAGTCGCGGACTGGTCGGTGCTCCCTGAGGTAGGCCGTCTTCGTGTGTCGTCAGCCTGGTCAGCAGAGCGGCACATTCAGCATCCCAGCCGACGCGGCGGAAGTACGCATCAACGCGGTCGGCACGCGTCGCTGGAAAGAAGTCCTTGACGTCAAGCTTGATGACGACTGCCTGGCCAACGTGTGGCACGGCGTTCTCGACAATCGACAGTCCGGACTCAAATCCTGTGACTGCCTCGTGAGTCCGCAACTTCGAGAGAAGTCGATGCAGGATCAGTCGCTGCAGACTTTTAAGTTCCGCGTTTGGAATCAGTAAGCGACGGGAACCGCCACTGCGTTTGGGAATCCACGATTCGTCATAACAGATGTGGGCGTTAAGCAATTCGTCCCCAGTCACACCAAGTCGTCGGGCCAGTTCCTCAATGCCAAGGCCCTCTCCGCGAGCAGCTCGTTTTACATGTTGTCGGTACTTTCGGTCAGCTCGACTCATCGATTGCGTGCCACGGACCTTGAATCCGACGATAAACGCGACGATGGCGACACCGATGGTCAGGATGGTGGTCAGAATCGGTGGCATGGCGAATCCCAAGAAAGAAAACGGGCACCGCGAAAACGGTGCCCGTCAACATCCTGCTTAGCGTCGTCAAGCTCGGTACGAGCTTAGCTGACGCTAACACTCGAGTCTCAAGCCGTCGCAAAACGGCTTGGCCGACGAAGCATCGGCCTGTGCATGAAGCACCGCCAGGATGTGCCTCGAAGTCTATCGCTGGCAGTTCTTGAATCCGAGTCGAAGTCCGAATCCGCGCAATGGAAACGCCCCGGTCACACGAGGCGACCGGGGCGGGTTATCGAAAAATGATGGAGAACGTCAGGAAGCTGACGAACCTACCGTGACTTCATCGCTCGCCGGTCCGAGCGGCGGTTGACTCGGCGATGAACGCTGCGGGTCAGCGTCTTCACCGCGTTAGAGACGGCTTCGTGCACGTTCTGCTTGCGGGTATCGACGACAACCGTGCCCAGGGATCCAAGGTTCGCGGCGATGTGGCAGCGGGCTTCGATCGGCCCGTGCCCGGTCTCTGTCAGACTGACAACAAGCCGGTGGATGCGGCTGGAAAAGTGGTCAAGGTGCTGCTCAATGCGGTCGAGAATGAACCGCTCGCGGCGCTGATTGCTGTTCATCACGTTGTCATGCACAAGAACCTGCATGGCCTCTCCTTTTCGAATCAGAGGATCGACAAAGACGACCGGCGATGGCCGTCACAACTGCAATCACAGGAACGACGGCTGAGTTTTACCGCTCGTTCCTCACAAAGTGCTCCAGTTACGAGTGATAGACGCAAGACGGCCCAATCTCGCCACAGTCTGTCCCGGAATTTCCAGTCAGGAAAACTGAAACGTTAGCCAGCAACCACAGCAAAGCTGCTTTCCGTCGAACTCAGATACAGCGGCTGACGGATTGGTTCGACCTCCGGGAACATGTGCTTCACCGCGCTCAGCACGTCACGGCGACTGACCTGCCCGACAAGTTTGCCATCGGTGACGACCGGAAAGCGGCGGCCTGACGATCGATGAAACTTCTGCGTCATTGTCAGCAGGTCAGTATCCTCAGTAATCGTCGCGGCGTCGGCGTTCATGAAGTTCCGGACTCGCCACTGTTCACGTCCGACCGGCGGCGACGTGTCTTCAGTTCGCAGCGAACCGGGACTCGATTCGTAGCAGCCTACCAGATGATTCAGCTCGGCATGCAGCACGTCGCGGCGGCTGATCTGTCCGACGAGTCGTCTGTCAGCGATGACGGGCAGACGGCGATAGTGTGTCTCGCTGAACTGCCGACGGATCTCGTCCAGCGACGTCGATTCGCTGATGATTCGCCTCTGATCGTGATCCATCAAGGCCGATACGGGAGCATCGGAAATCTGGTGCCACGCGAGATCGATCACGACGCGCATCGCGGCGTGTTCAGAAAAGATGCCCAGAAACTCGCCGCGACAATTGATGACGGGCAGACCGGAAACCTGGTGATCAAGGAGCAACTGAATGGCAGCAAACGCGTCGGCATCGGGCGATACGGTATACAGCGTGC
>JAPOLP010001078.1 GCA_029977045.1 Planctomycetota bacterium | reverse complement strand
GCAGCATGTAGATCGTCCAGCGGGGGAAACCGAACTGCGTCCGCCAGACGTGATTGTTTGACAGCTCGAACAGGTCAACGTTCATCAGCGGAACGATCATCAGCGACCACGGCCACGAGTGCTTGTCGAAATCGAGCAACGCTCCCTGCCGCCGAGCCTCAGCGGCCACCGGCGCTACGGGCGGCACTCCGAGATCAAACGGCTGCTGATGTCCGAGAACGAAAACCGCTCCGAGCGTGTGCGGCTGACCCGGCTTCTGCTTCACCGAGAAGATTTCGTACTCGGTGTTGAGCGGATAAATGACGTGCGACGCGTCAACGGAGATCACTTCCGGCTTCAGGTCGCCGCCAGTCGCCCGGTCGCCTTGAGTCGGCGCGATATCCGACTTCGTCACCCAGTAACTCAGCGGCAGGGCGACGTTGAGGTCCTCAGCCAGAATGATGTTCGGCAATTCGTCGATCGCCCGATGCGTGTGCGTATCGCCCGAGTACCAGCCACGTTCGGCCAGATTGATCCAGCGTTTCAACGGGATCGTCAGCTCGACTGGCTGATCGGCGACGTCGACCGTCTTCTCGAACGTCAGATACTCCTTGCCACGTTCAACGGTGATGTCATACCTGCCCGGCGGCAGCTTCACCGAAAACGGGTGAGCCGACAGCGTCGTGTGCATCTCCGAACTTCCAGAAGGCCGCTGCTTGCGGTACTCGACCGCAGAACCGTCTGACGCCACAGACGTCGGGAAGTACCAGTCGCCTTTGTCCGACTGAATGTAAATTCGAGCCGGGAGCAGTTGCCCGGAGTCCGCGTCGATAATCCGGCCACGAAGTTCAGTCGTCGCGCCGGGAGAGTCTGCCGCGCAGGCCGCGTGCTGACTCCGCGTCAGAAGGGCAACGGCAAGGCTGACAACGGCAAAGCAGCAGACACGACGGTGCATAGCAAATCTCTCAGAGGTCAGTGCTCAGGAATCGAGAAGTTCGCTGAGCAGTTTGAGAGATCGCGAGGCAACGCGAAACGGAACAGCCGGCGTGACTGCCGGACGGCTTGCGCCGCTCCGCTACAAGTCACGCGCCAGCTCGAGAGGCCTACTCGCCATCGCCCTGTTTGAGGCAGCGGCCGATCTGGCGGACGGCCTGACGCAGACGCTGCGTGTTCTCGACGATGGCCAGCCGCAGGTAGCCCTCACCTTCCGGGCCGAAGCCGCGACCTGGGCTGACGGCAACGCCAGCTTCGTCCAGCAACTTCATCGCAAAGGCGATCGAACCCATTTCGTACCACGGTTCCGGGATCTTCGCCCAGACGAACATCGATGCCTGAGGGCGTTCGATTTCCCAGCCCAGGCGTTCGAGGCCTTCGCAGAGTGCGTCGCGGCGTTTCTCGTACTTCAGCGCGACTTCCTGGACGGCGTCGTCGCAGTGCCGCATCGCGATGATCGCGGCGATCTGAGCGGCCTGAAAGATTCCGTAGTCGTAGTAGCCCTTGATCGTGCCGAGTGCCCGGACCATCTCGGAGTTGCCGGCACAGAAACCGATGCGCCAGCCGGCCATGCTGTAACCCTTACTCATCGTCGTGAACTCGACGCCGACTTCTTTCGCGCCGGGTGTCGACAGGAAGCTCGGAGCAACGTAACCGTCGAAGCAGATGTCCGCGTACGCGAAGTCGCTGATGACCATGAACCCGTATTTCTTTGCGAGCTTGACCAGCTCGACATAGAAGTCCTGCTCGACACAGGTCGTCGACGGGTTGTGCGGGAAGTTGACAATCACCAGCCGCGGCTTCGGGAACAGGTGCTCGCAGGTGTAAGCGATCCTGTCGAGAAACTCGGGCGGGTTGCGGCAGTCGAGAGCGATCACGTTGCCCGACGCGAGCACGACCGCGTAGACGTGAATCGGGAACGACGGCGCGGGAACGATCGCGGTATCGCCGGGCCCCATCAGAGCCAGGCACATGTGGCTGAAGCCCTCTTTCGAGCCTAGACACGCGATGACTTCGTTGTCGGGGTTCAGGTCGACGTCGTACTTCCGCTTGTACCGGGCCGCGACTTCCTTCCGCAGGTTGCCGACGCCGCTCGACACCGAGTACCGATGGTTGCGGGGATCCTGAATCGCCTCGGCCAGCTTCTCGCTGATCAACTGATCCGGCGCGTCTGTCGGGTTGCCCATGCCGAGGTCGATCACGTCGATGCCGGCGACGCGTTTCTCGTGCTTGAGCTTGTTGATCTTGCCGAACATGTACGGCGGCAGACGCTTGAGCCGCTCCGCGACGGGGACTTCAAACGGTTTGTCGTCGAACTGAGTTTCCGATTCGCTGCGCATGAAACTGATCTCAAGGGTGAAAGCCGGACGGTCGATTGATCGCCGGGCAGATTCTAGTGATCGCTCGAAAAACTACG